>DATGMY010000109.1:0-4730 GCA_035307005.1 Flavobacterium sp.
GAAGAAGTGAAGTTAGTTCAGCTGGGACGTCGGGCCATTTTAGCCCTGCGTCAGAATCTGATTACAAAAATACAGGAACACGACAGTACCAATCTTTACAAACAATTTAAAGATATGGTAAACGAAGTTTATTCTGCAGAAGTAAGCCATGTTCGCCCAAAAGCTGTAATTTTGATCGATGAAAACAACAAAGAGATTATTCTGCCTAAAGAAAAGCAAATCCCTTCGGATTATTTCAAAAAGGGCGAAACAGTAAAAGGAATTATTGAAAGTGTAGAATTGAAAGGAAACAAACCGCAGATCATCATGAGCAGAACTTCGGAACTGTTTCTTGAAAAGCTTTTTGAACAGGAAATTCCAGAAATTGCAGACGGAATTATTACCATTCATAAAGTAGTGCGCATTCCGGGCGAAAAGGCAAAAGTGGCTGTGGACAGTTATAACGAAAATATCGATGCCGTAGGAGCCTGTGTAGGAATTAAAGGATCGCGAATTCACGGTATCGTACGTGAATTAGGAAACGAAAATATCGATGTAATCAACTATACTGCCAATCCTGAATTGTTTATTCAGCGTGCGTTGAGTCCGGCGAAAATCAACAACGTGAGTATCAATCCGGAAACTCGTAAAGCCAATGTTTTTCTTGATGTAAGCGAGGTTTCAAAAGCCATTGGAAAAGGCGGACAAAACATCAAGCTGGCGGGGATGCTTACAGGATTTGATATTGACGTAATAAGAGATGGCGCACAGATTTTGGAAGAAGACGATGTGGAATTGCGCGAGTTTTCAGATGAAATCGATCAATGGGTTATTGATGAATTTATAAAAATTGGTTTAGATACCGCTAAAAGTGTGTTGAAAAATACCGTGGATGAATTAGTAAGAAGAACCGATTTAGAAGAAGAAACAGTAGAAGATGTTCTACGTATTTTAAACGAAGAATTCGAAGACTAAGTTAAACACATAAACAACACAACGACACACAATATATTAGTAAAAGGATCATATGTCTGATAAAAGAGTAATAAGAATAAACAAAGTTTTAAGAGAATTAAATATTTCTCTCGATAGAGCTGTGGAATTTTTGAAAACCAAAGGTTTTGAAATCGAGGCTTCTCCGAATGCAAAAATTTCGGACGAAGAATATGCTGCTTTAAACAAACAGTTCTCTGCTGACAAAGGTAAAAAAGAAGCATCGAAAGAAGTAAGCGAAGAGAAGAGAAAAGAAAAAGAAAGCCTGCGTCTGGAGCGCGAGAAGGAAGAAAAGCGTAAACGGGAGGAAGAAGAAAAACTGAGGCTGGAAGAGGAAGCAAAACGCAGAAAAGAAGAGGAAGAACGCCGCAAACAGGAAATCATTAAAGCCAAAGCAGAGAAGGTAGCAACGATTAAAACTGTTGGTAAGATTGATCTGGATGAAACGAAAAAAGCTGTTGTTAAATCTAAAACATCTGAGCCGGATACTAAAACTTCAAGTGTGTCGAACGAAGTAAAAGAAACAGAACCAACAAAAAAAGAAGAATCTACGGCAAAAACAGAACAAAAACCGCAGGAAGAAAAACCGGCTAAGAAAGTTCAGAAACCTGCAAAAGAGGTTAAAGCTGAACCAGCTTCTGCAAAACCCAAACCGGCTGCAGAAGAAAAACCAAAACCACAGCCAAAAGAAACGCCCAAAGAAGAGGTTTCTAAAAAGGAAACTCCTGCAGAGGCAGCAAACGCAGAGCCGGAGAAAATCCAAACGCAGTATCAGAAACTGTCGGGTACTACTTTTACCGGACAGACCATTGATTTGTCGCAGTTTAACAAACCTAAAAAGAAAAAAGACGACAAGAAAGGATCTAATAATGCACCCGGAAACAGAAATAAACGCAAACGCATTGTAAAAACTGACGGTGCAGCTCCATCGCAAGGTCAGGGAGGAAAAGCAAATACAGGTCAGGGAGGAAACCGTCCTAATAATAACAGAGGCGGTGCCAACCCGGGATCAAGAGGTGGTGCTGCTACTGGTTCAAAAGGCGGTAAAAACTTTGGTAAAAAACAACCACTTGTTAAAGTAGAGCCTACAGAAGAAGAAGTTTCTAAACAAATCAAAGAAACTTTGGAGCGTTTGCAAGGAAAACAAAATAAATCCAAAGCTTCTAAATATCGTAAAGATAAACGTGAACTTCATCGTAAAAAAGAAGAAGAAGCTCGTGCAGAAGAAACAAATAAAATATTAAAAGTAACTGAATTCGTTACGGTTGGCGAAATTGCCACAATGATGAATGTGCCTATTACACAAGTAATCGGAACCTGTATGTCGTTGGGAATTATGGTAACCATGAATCAGCGTCTGGATGCGGAAACATTGGCAATCGTAGCTGACGAATTTGGATATGAAGTACAGTTTACCACAGCAGACATCGACGATGCTATGGTGGAAGAAGAAGATCGTCCGGAAGATTTGATTTCCCGTGCGCCAATCGTTACGGTTATGGGACACGTGGATCACGGAAAAACTTCATTATTGGATTATGTTCGTAAAGCGAACGTTATTGCGGGAGAATCCGGTGGAATTACCCAACATATCGGTGCTTATGGAGTTACTTTAGAAAACGGACAGAAAATTACTTTCCTGGATACTCCCGGACACGAAGCTTTTACAGCGATGCGTGCACGTGGTACACAGTTGACCGATATTGTAATTATTGTAGTAGCTGCAGACGACGATATCATGCCACAAACCAAAGAGGCTATTTCGCATGCTCAGGCAGCAGGAGTACCGATTATTTTCGCAATCAATAAGGTAGATAAACCAACGGCAAATCCTGATAAAATAAAAGAAAGGTTAGCCTCTATGAATTTCTTGATAGAAGAATGGGGTGGAACCTATCAGTCACAAGACATCTCAGCAAAATTTGGTCAGGGTATGCCTGAATTATTAGAGAAAGTTTTGCTTGAAGCAGAAATGTTGGATTTGAAAGCCAATCCGGACAAAATGGCGGTTGGAACAGTAATTGAAGCTTCATTAGATAAAGGAAGAGGATACGTAACCACTGTTTTGGTACAAACCGGTACTTTAAAAATCGGAGATTATTTACTGGCAGGTAAAAATCACGGAAAAGTCAAAGCAATGTTTGACGAACGTGGAAATGCTGTAAAAGAAGCTGGTCCGTCACGCCCGATTTCTCTTTTAGGATTGGATGGCGCACCAACGGCGGGTGATAAATTCAATGTATTTGAAGACGAGCGTGAAGCTAAACAAATAGCGACTAAACGTACGCAGTTGATTCGAGAGCAATCGGTTCGTGCACAGCGTCATATTACGTTGGCAGAAATCGGACGTCGTATTGCTTTGGGTGATTTTAAAGAGTTGAACATTATTCTGAAAGGAGACGTGGATGGTTCGGTTGAAGCATTGTCTGACTCTTTCTCGAAATTGTCAACAGAAGAAATTCAGGTTAATATCATTCACAAAGGAGTAGGAGCCATTACAGAATCAGACGTATTGTTGGCATCGGCTTCTGATGCAATCATCATCGGCTTCAACGTTCGACCAATGGGGAATGCCAAAGCAATCGCAGACAAAGAAGAAATCGACATCAGAAATTACTCGATCATCTACGATGCTATCGATGATGTGAAAGACGCTATGGAGGGAATGCTTTCACCGGAATTGAAAGAAGAAATTACCGGTGCGGCTGAAATCCGTGAGTTGTTCAAAATATCAAAAATAGGAACCATTGCCGGATGTATGGTTACAGAAGGTAAGATTTACCGTAACTCACAAATCCGTATCATTCGTGAAGGTGTTGTTATCTTTACCGGAGAATTAGCGGCGTTGAGACGTTTTAAAGACGATGTAAAAGAAGTTTCAAAAGGATATGATTGTGGTATCCAGATTAAAAACTACAACGACATTAAAGAATACGATATCATCGAAGCTTTCCAGGAAGTAGAAGTGAGAAAGACATTATAATTTTGTTTAAAGAGAGCTTCGGCTCTCTTTTTTTATGCCAAAATTACAGTTGCATGTGAAGTGGAATAACTTTTGATAAACTATAAAATAAAAACAACAAAAGATTATGGGATTAGTATTAATGGGTATTATAATGCTGGCAAGCTGGTTGGTAGGCTGGCAGCTGAAGAGAAAATTTGAAAAATATTCAAAAGTTCATTTGAGTAACGGGATGAGTGGTGCGGAGATTGCAACCAAGATGTTGCACGATCATGGGATTTATGATGTAAAAGTTATTTCCACTCCGGGAAGACTAACCGACCATTACAACCCGATGGATAAAACCGTGAATCTAAGCGAGGCGGTTTATAATCAACGAAATGCCGCTGCAGCTGCAGTTGCCGCTCATGAGGTTGGTCACGCTGTGCAACACGCTACGGCATACAGTTGGCTGACAATGCGTTCCACGCTGGTTCCAATTGTGAATGTAGCTTCCTCATTGGTAACTTGGGTATTGCTTGGAGGTATATTTTTGATGGAAACGTTTCCACAATTATTATTGATAGGAATTATATTGTTTGCGATGACTACTTTGTTTTCGATCATTACATTACCGGTTGAATACGACGCAAGTAACCGTGCTTTGAAATGGTTGCAAACAAAGAATATGGTAAATCAAAATGAATATGCCGGTGCTAAAGACTCTCTGAACTGGGCTGCCCGCACGTATCTGGTAGCAGCTTTAGCGTCTATAGGAACCTTATTGTATTATGTGATGATTTATCTGGGAAGAAGA
>DATGMY010000110.1:0-4778 GCA_035307005.1 Flavobacterium sp.
GATAAAACAAAATTGGTCTGGATCGAAACGCCTACCAATCCCCTGATGAAATTAGCTGATATCGAAGCCATTGCTGAAATCACCAAACAACATAATTTATTATTTGCGGTTGACAATACGTTTGCAACGCCTTATTTGCAAAAGCCTCTGGATTTGGGTGCGGATATCGTGATGCACTCGGCAACTAAATATTTAGGCGGACATTCAGACGTGATTGCCGGAGCTTTGGTCATCAAAGACGAAGCATTGGGCAAACAACTGCATTTTACCCAATTCGCAACAGGTGCAACATTGGGACCACAAGAATGTTTTTTGGTGTTGCGGGGAATCAAAACCTTGCATTTGCGTGTAGAACGTCATTGTTTCAACGGGCAAAAAATAGCGGAATATCTGGATCAACATCCGTTGATCGATAAAGTGTTGTATCCCGGGTTGCCTTCGCATCCGCAACACGATCTGGCTAAAAAGCAAATGTCGAAAGGTTTTGGCGGAATGGTTTCGTTTACGTTTACATCCGGAGTAAAGGCTGATGCCATTCAGTTTTTGGAAAAATTAAACGTATTCACTTTGGCGGAATCTTTAGGTGGTGTGGAGTCACTGGCAAACCATCCGGCATTGATGACCCACGCATCAATCCCTGCTGAAAAACGTGCCGAAATCGGTGTAACCGACGATATGGTTCGTTTGAGTGTGGGCGTAGAAGATATTGATGATCTGATTGCCGATATCGAGCAGGCTTTGAAATAAATAAATTAATAGAAGCCATCAATAATTACCTATTTTTAAACTTTGTAAAACCCTTTAACACAACGTTTGTCATTCCGTAGGAATCTCTTATCAGTGCCAGTAAAGATGTTTACAGCATGACAAACATAATGTTAATTTTAAAACACTATTGATTTACAGCGTTGTTTCAATATATATGAATTTAAGTTATGACCTCTATTATTTTATTCTCATAAATAACTAGTTTTTTCCATAGAATAAAAAAACACAAAGAATATTTTTAAACTAAAAAAACAGTTTTAAAACTGTTTTTTTAGTTTATATTTGCGTTTATTTTTTCCCATAAAATCAGTAACTCATTAACAAAGTATAAATAGTCTAAATAAATATTTTGATTTTATATACTTTTTGTTAACACTTATACGTTACTACTTGACTAATTATTTTATTTATGAAAAACGCATTGGCTATTATTTGTATTTTATTTACAAATTTTATTTTTGCTCAAAAAATTGAGTTAAAAGGGAAAGTAATTACTTCCGACAAAAAACCCGTTGAAGCTGCAACAGTTTATCTTTCTTCACAAAAAGATTCGACCCTTATTGATTACACCATTACCGATACCAAAGGGATATTTACAATGCCTGTGCGGACAATAGAAACTCCAACCTTTTTGACTGTTTCCTATATCGGATTTGAGGATTTTTCAGAAAAATTAGAGCAAATAAAAGCTTCTGTTGATTTAGGAACAATTGAATTGCAACCCGGAGATGACGTGCTGGACGAGTTGGTCATTACAACAGATGCCGTGCCCGTTCGCATAAAACAAGACACTTTGGAATTCAATGCTGCTTCGTTTAAAGTACGCCCGGATGCTACCGTGAAAGAACTACTGGAACAACTTCCGGGTGTGGAAGTGGATGATGAAGGAAAAATCAAGGTCAACGGAAAAGAAGTAAGCAATGTTTTGGTCAATGGAAAACCGTTTTTTAGTGAAGACGGTAAGGTAATTATGGAAAACCTTCCGGCAGAAATCATCAATAAAGTGCAGGTAACAGACTATAAAACCAAAGAAGAAAAACTGACCGGAGCCGTTTCAACAGGAGAAACCCAAACCATCAACCTAACTATTGACGAAGACAAAAACAAAGGTCTTTTTGGTCAGTTTATAGCCGGATACGGTACCAACGACCGTTATGAATCTTCGTTATTGTTCAATTATTTTAAAGGCGATTTAAAAATCAGTGTATTGGGTTCTTCCAACAACATCAATTCTACCGGTTTTTCTACCAATGAAATTATGGACAATATGTCGGGCGGAAGAAACAGGTACAGTTCCTGGTCAAGCGATGGTTCGATCAATATTAACGGATTGGAATTTGGCGGCGGTCAGGGCATTTATCAAACAGATATGTTGGGGTTTAATTATACCGACAATTGGGGCAAAAAGAACAAAGTAAGTGGAAATTACCTGTTTCACGAAGTGGAAAGCAACAATGAAAACAAGTCCCGGATTGAAAATTTATTGCCCGATAATCGTTATATTACCGAATCAGAATCAACGTTAAAATCAAAATCCGCCAAACATTCGTTTAATTACGATATTGAAATTGAACTCGATTCATTGACCACTTTTTCCATTACTCCTAAATTACAGCGGGGAATCAGCACTTCACGTTCAGACAGTTTTACAGAAACGCGAAATGAATATGGCGAACTTCTAAACGAATCTACAAACAGCAATAGATCCAACGAGGATACTTATTTCTTTCAAAATCAGTTTTTGATTGCAAGAAAATTTCAGAAAAAAGGAAGAAGTTTAAGTTTTACATTTGACAATAAAAATTCTAAAAGTGCTGCGGAACAACGTAAAAATATGGCGGCTTATTTTTATCAGACACAAATGCCCGACGATTTACGGAATCAACATATTGAAAACAACAATCACACTGATGAGTATGCTGTTGGATTCTCTTATCGCGAACCCATTGCCGACAAACAAGTGCTTTCTTTAAGTTTTAGAAATACTTGGACCAACGATTTTCAAGGACGCGGAACCTATGATTTTAATGAAACTTCAGATGATTATTCTAATTATAATGATTTGTTGTCTTTTAGCAACAGGTTAAAAGGCAGCCGTACACAATCAAACCTTGCTTATCAAATTCGCGGAGAGAAAATCACTTTTAATTTCAACGCAGGAACAGCGATCAACAATTACGATGTTTCATCCTTTTACAACAATGAAAGTTACCTGAATCAACGTTTGGATGTATTGCCCAGTATTTCGAGTTATGCCAGTCTTCGTTTAGGAAAATCAACCAGTATTGGTATGAATTATTCGTATCGTGAAGAAAGTCCTTATTTTTTCCAACTATTGGAATATGAAGATTTATCGAACCCGTTGTATATTACCAAAGGAAATAAAGACCTGGAAACAACCCAAAGGCACAGCCTTTATTTAAGTTTCAATAATTATGACTGGCAAACACGGTCTGGTTATTATTTTTATGGAGGAGGATCCATAAATTCAAGGGATATTGCTTCTGCTACTTCATTTGACGAAAACTATGTAGGCTATTCTACCTACATCAACATAGAAGATACTTACAATTACTGGATGGGATTCAACTACAACAAAAGCTATCAGATGAGCGATAAAAACAAACTGACCATTGCTGCCGGTTTGAGTTACAACGGTGGTTTAAACAAAGGCATTCAAAACGATGTACTTTATACCAACAACCGTATGTGGTGGGGACCGCAAACGAGTTTAACGTTTGATTTTGACAAAAAACTGATTGTAAAGCCAAGTTATGAATACAACATTACTCACAATAGTTTTAAAAACTCTTTTGTAGAGAAAGCCAATTATTTTGTGCATCAGGCAGGTTTGATGATTACATCTTACTGGCCAAAAAATGTGGTTTTTGGAAGCGATATGATGTATGAATACAATTCTAATCTTGCCAGTGGTTTCCGCAAAGATTATCTGCTTTGGAATATGAGTTTGGGTTACAACTTTTATAACGAACGCTTCCTTGCCAAAGTGAAAGTATATGACCTTTTGAACCAAAATCAAAGCATCAGAAGAAGTGTTTCTCCAACAAGTATTTCCGATGTTCAAAACACTATTTTGAAGCAATACTTTATGTTTTCGCTTACTTACAAATTAGAAAAATTTGCAGGTAAAAAGAAAAGCAGCAGCGATTTTATTGTGATGTAATAAATAACTATAATGATATTTCAACCCTTTCAGCGTTTAAAATGCTGAAAGGGTTTTTCTGTTAATCTAAGCGTTACTTAACTTTAATAAACCTTGATTTTAAGTCGTTATTTTCAGCAAATTTCAAAGCTTGTTCAGCAGCTTCCTTATTTCGATCGGCAGATAAAATCTGGATGCCTTTATCAAAAAAGGAATAATACAATGCATCGCCGTTTGCTTTAGCACTTTTATCTAAGTTTCCTAAAGTCCCCAGAATCATTGGAATGGTTTGCGCTTTCATATAGTCAATGGTTTGTTGGCTTGGTTCGGCTGTTCCCACAAAAGCAACAACTTTATCCGTATCCACTTTATATTCTTTTAAACGCTGAAGATCTTCTTTTCCGTTTGCCGAAACCGACAACCAAATATCCGGAGCTAATTTATGAAATGCCCGTGCCTGATTGGCGTTATAGGTAATCACAATGCTGTAAGCTTCGGCATGATTGACACGAATGCTTTCAATTACTTTCTCGTACGGAACTCCGCGTTTCACATCCAGCGTATAAACCACTCTCCCTTTGCCCCATTGCAAAGCTTCATCAAGTGTTGGTATTTTGTAGGATGTTTTCGTTTTTTGATAATCTTCCAAATAAAACGATTGTAATTCTGAATAAGTGTAATCACTCACAAAACCTGTTCCGGTGGTCGTCCGGTCTAATTTATCATCGTGCATCAATACCAGAACAGAATCTTTTGTCATGGCAATATCGGTTTCAATAATTGCCGGTGCAAAAGTAATTGCCCGTTCAAATGTTTCGATACAATTTTCAGGAAAACCTTTGGCACT
>DATGMY010000111.1:0-7090 GCA_035307005.1 Flavobacterium sp.
AAATTACCGGGAAAAATTATGTGGAACGCGCTGTGATTAAGGCTATTAAAAACGATGTGGCTATTTATGCTGTTCACACCGGCTTGGACAACCACAAACTGGGTGTGAATAAAATTTTGTGTGATACTTTAGGTTTGACTCAAACCAAAATACTGATTCCAAAAGAAAATTTCATTTATAAACTGACCACTTTTGTTCCTCAAAACGAGGCGTCTAAAGTGCAAAAAGCTTTGTTTGAAGCCGGTGCCGGAGCAATTGGCAATTATTACGATTGCAGTTTTAAAAGCACCGGAATTGGCTCGTTTACCGGAAATGACAACAGCAACCCCGTGATTGGTGCACAAAACGTTTTTACCGAAGTAGAAGAAACAAAATTAGAAGTTACTTTTGAAAAACATCTGCAAGGCAAGGTTTTAAAAGTTTTATTTGGATCACATCCGTATGAGGAAGTGGCTTATGAAGTGACCAAATTAGAAAACCGGCATCAAAATATTGGTCTCGGAATGATTGGCGAATTGCCGGAAGCAATGGAAGAACGCGAATTTTTGCTGTACGTAAAAGAAAAAGTACAAACGGGCGGGATCCGGCATTCTGCTTTTTTAGATAAAAAAATTAAAAAAGTGGCTGTTTTAGGTGGTTCGGGCAGTTTTGCCATCAATGCTGCGAAAGCACAGAGCGCAGATGTTCTGGTTACGGCGGATTTAAAATACCACGACTTTTTTCAGGCAGAGAATCAGATTCTTTTAGCCGATGTAGGTCATTTCGAGAGCGAACGTTACGTAAAAAAATATATTTTTGAGTTTCTTACAAAAAAAATCCCTACTTTTGCAATTATTTTATCTGATAAAAATACAAATCCTGTTAACTACATATAACAACTATGGCAAAGAAAGCAGATACAGCAAAGAAAGCAGAAACTGTAGAAGAGAAACTAAGAGCTTTGTACGATTTACAACTGATTGATTCACGAATTGATGAAATCAGAAATATGAGAGGAGAATTGCCTCTTGAAGTAGAAGATCTGAAAGACGAAGTTGCCGGGCTTACTACACGTCTGGAAAAGCTTACCAATGAAGTTCAGACAATTGATGAACAGATAAAATCGAAGAAAAACGATATTGAAACGCACAGACAAGCGATTAAAAAATATACCGATCAGCAAAAAGACGTGCGCAATAACCGTGAATTCAATTCTTTGACAAAAGAAATCGAATACCAGACTTTGGAAATCGAATTGGCAGAAAAACATATCCTGGAATTCAGAGCCAATATTGAACATAAAAATACAATTATTGAGCAAACTGCCCAGAAATTAGACGATAAGAAAGAGCATCTGAAACATAAAGAAAGCGAACTCAACGGAATCTTAGCCGAAACAGAGCGTGAAGAAACAGCATTGCAGGAAAAATCAAAAGAATTTGCTTCCATAATTGAAGATCGTTTGTTGTCGGCTTATAGCAGAATTCGAAATGGTGTTAAAAACGGTTTGGCTGTTGTGTCCATTGAGCGTGGTGCTTCTGCAGGTTCGTTTTTTACGATTCCGCCACAAGTTCAGGTTGAAATTGCTTCCCGCAAAAAAATTATGACCGACGAGCACAGCGGACGTATTTTGGTAGATGCTGCTCTGGCGCAGGAAGAAAGAGAAAAAATTGATGATATTATCAATAATGTAAAGTAAATTTTTTGAATATCAGCGTCAAAACTGTTTAAAGTTTTAGCACGATTACAAGATTCATAGAAACATAGCCTCGGCTCTTTTCCTATTATAATATAGTAAAGAGTTGAGGTTTATTTTTTTAAGGGTTTAAGGAATATACAAATAATAAAAAACAGTCTTTGATTGTTATTTATGGTTGTGTATATTTGTTTGCTCAAGACTGCAAGGCTTTATGGAAAACGACACTAAACGATATAAAATTTGCCAGACCGCAATGTACCTGTTTTCCCAAGAAGGATTCGAAAACATTACGATGGAAACTATTTCAAAAGAGTCTGGTTTGAAGGAAACAGATGTCTATCTATATTTTGGTAATAAAGAAGATATTGTTTTATTTCTGTATCAGAGCATCAACAGCGATTGGCAACTCTATGTTAATAGTCTTTTCCATGATAAATTATCTGACCGGTTTGAAACTGCATTGATTACCAAAATAGAATTGATGGAACCCTATTCTACTGTGTTAACTAATATGCTCGGGGTTTTAATTTCAGATTCAAAAGTTTCGGTTAATGCTCCTCAAACATCACATATCAGAACGATAGGTTTACATACTATAAATGAAATAATTAACGGATCTACTGATAGTAAAAAATTAAAAAAGAAAATAGTTCAGCTCCCTTCTATTCTATATATCATTCATTGGGCAATATTGCTTTTATATCTTAAAAGTCAAAATAAAGAAAAAACAATTGCAACTATAAAAACAATTACAAAAACTCTCAAAAAAGCCAATAAACTCTCCTTTGCTTTCAGTTTTTTTCCTCTTCTAAACGATATAAGCACGTGGGTTGACGAATTTATAAACGAAAACATTCAACTCAATCATTCTATAAACAGGGAAATTTTTAAAATTATTGCTAATAACCGTAAAATAAATGAATTAGATAAAAATTGCACAAATAGTTATTGCGATACCTGTTTCAATATTCACGAAACTAAAATCAATTATTTTACCAGTCAAAACATACCTATACACTTTATATTACCTGCTTTTCCTGCAAAATCTCCTAATCCTGAAAAAGTCTTGGGAACTATGCCTGATTTAGGCGAAGAAATCGCATTAACAACTTTAGAAAATCTTTGTAAAGAGATAAAAAGCATCTACTCTCCCGGAGCTTCCCTTACGATTTGTTCTGATGGACGAATTTTTTCAGAACTTGTGGGGATTACAGATGAACTTGTTACCGAATATGTAGAAAATATTAAAGAGCTTATAACCAAACTAAATTTACAACATATCAATATCGTAAATTTAGAAGATTTAATGGAGGCTGATTCGTTTGATCAACAGAGAAAAAAAATAATTGATACGTATGCTGAACCTTTAGAAGACTTAAAGAATAGAAGAAAGATGGATACTGAATTTCAAAACTTATTTAACGGTATACATCGTTTTATTACTGAAGACAGAAGAGTACTTTACCCGAATCTGTCGGGAACTCAAATAAAAAAAGGAGCAAAATTAATTGCACTGAAAGTTATTCAAAACAGTAATGCCTGGACAAGATTCCTTCTTTATAATTTTCCAAATTCTATAAGATTGTCTATTCATCCCTATAATTCTCATAATGATAAAATAGGAGTTCAATTGACTAAAGCAACCGACAACTGGATTACTCCCTGGCACGGTGTTATTGTTTTAGAAAAAGATGGATATATATTGATGAAAAAAAGTGAGGCTGAAAAAAAAGGAGCCCGACTGATAATGAAAAATAATCAGCCTTATTATTATACCTTAATACCTGAACAATGAATTATACAATAGAACATCTAAATCCTTTCGGCATAATTATTAGAAATAGTGGAAGTGAAGATTCGGTAGATCAATTCACAGATCAACAAATAAACGAATGGATAGTTGAACACAAACTACTGGTTTTTAAGGGGTATAAAACATTGTCAAAACAAGAGTTAGCACTTTTTGCTCAAAGATTAGGAAAGCCTTTACAATGGATATTTGGAGCAATCAATGATTTAAAAGTGAAACCTGAAGCAGAAAATTATATTTTTACCGAGAACGAAGTTCCTTTACATTGGGATGGAGCATTTGTAAAAAAAATCCCTTACATTATATTATTTCAGTGTATTACGGCTCCTAGAAAAGAAGATATGGGCGGAACAACCTTTTCACATACTCAAAAAGTACTTGAGAACGCCTCTGAAGAAGATATTAAAGAATGGCAAAAAATCTCCATTGATTATACAACAAAAAAAGTAGTTCATTATGGAGGGAAAATAAAACAAAAGCTTATACAAAAACACGAGGTAGAAAACCAACAGGTACTTCGGTATGCAGAGCCTGTAAACGATCTCAACCCTGTTTCTTTAGAAATATCCGGATTGGAAGACAAGAGTGCAGACATTTTTGTTGAACAGATGAGAGAGCAACTTTATCATCCGGATCATCTCTACACCCATAGATGGGAAAACGGAGATATTGTATTAGCAGACAATCATACTTTATTGCACGGTAGAGAGGCGTTTAAAAACCCCAATGAACGCTATATTCAAAGAATAAATATTCTTCACAGACCTGACCGTTTTTCACTAAGAAGATTTATTGAAAATTGTTTAACAATAAGACGAAAAGAGTTTTTTGTAGCAGAACTACCTATCTTTCTCATCCCTTTGCTCATAAGTATAAGTTCCTGGAGTGACTTCCTGGAGCCTACACTTTACTTAGGGTTGATAGCTATTATCTTGTTATTTAATATTGGAGATATGATTAATTGTTATGCCGATTATAAACTGGATTCTATATATAAAAGCCACTTGTCCAATGCGGTTTACGAGTTAGGTAAAAAAAATGTAAAAACCCAAATAGTGCTTTCAGGTATTCTCGCATTATTCTTAACCTGCCTTATTTCAATAGATACTCAAAGGCTGTATCTGATTCCTATAACAATTTTAGGGATTTTTATAGGTATTCAATATTCTATACCTCCCTTTAAATTTAAGTCAAACGGCATTTTACAATTTATATGTTTATGGTTAATAATATTTTTTGGACCTATGCTATACACAGCAATCATTACAAATGGTTTTCCTGGTTTTATAGCTCTATGCTTATTTTCCTTTTATGGTTTACATCAAATGGGAATAATTATGCTAAATACTGCAGAAGACTATACAGAAGATAAAGACAGTGGTCTAAATACTATAATTATTCACTTAGGACTTCATCGTGCTCTTAATTTTGCATTTCGCTTGGTCATTATTTCAGGTTTATTCATACAGTTTTTGCTTGCCTATTCATTGTATATATCGCAAGCAATGGGTTATTTATATTTTTCAATCGGAATTTTTACGTTGGGCTGGCTAATAATTGTTCAAGAATATAAAGTAATCATTGACAAAATAAACGTTCAAAATGAAAATGAAGCTATTAAAGAAATTAAAAAAAACGGAATGAAAGTACCGAGGTGGCTAAAGATTGGAGCCTATTCTACACTTACAGTTATCTTTATTCTTTTTATTTTGAAGCTAAGTAAGTAATATGAAGAGAACAAACCAATATGATTGTGCTATTATAGGCGGAGGTGTAGCGGGGTTATCATTAGCTATATTATTGGCTCAGTCCAACAAAAAAGTCATCTTGTTTGAGAAAGAAAATTTCCCTTTTCATAAAGTCTGCGGAGAATATATATCTAATGAGAGCATTCCTTTTCTTCAATCCTTAGGGCTGAATTTAAGAAATCAAAATCTACCTGAAATTAACCAACTCTTATTAAGTTCCCCCGCCGGAATTTCCATCCAATGTCCTTTATCAATTGGTGGAACTGGTTTATCCAGATATGAATTAGACCACCAACTTTTTAATATCGCATTAAACGTAGGGGTGGAAATCCGTACCAAAACAAAAGTATTAAACATTAGTTTTCAAAACAACTTGTTTCAAACCCACACAATTGATGAAGATATTTATTCGACAACCGCAGTGGCGGCTTTTGGAAAAAACTCTAATATAGATGTACAACTCAATAGAAAATTCCGGGCAACAAGAGACAATAATTTATTTATTGCGGTCAAATATCATATCTATGCCGATTTTTTTGATAAAACTAAAGTAGAGATGCACAACTTTTCCGGAGGTTATTGCGGATTATCCGCTATTGAGGATAATAAAATAAATATGAGCTATATCAGTAATGTTTGTAATCTGAAAAAAGAAGGGGGAATTCACAAAATGGAAAAAAACATCCTGTCACAAAACCCTCATTTAAAAAAATATTTTGATAAAGGAAGTTTTATTTTTGAAAAACCTCTAACAGTTTCGCATTTATATTTTGAAATTAAAGATACTGTTAATAACCATATTCTTATGCTGGGAGATGCTGCCGGGAATATAGCTCCTTTAAGTGGTAATGGTATGAGCATAGCATTGCAATCTGCAAAATTGTCTTATCAATCTATAATGCTATATCTAAATAATCAAATAAACTTAAAAGAAATGGAAAATCATTATTGCCAGAATTACCGTAACGCATTTTCAAAACGAATTTGGACAGCAAAACAAATAAACCGCTTTTCTCTTTGCTCACCATCAATTACTAATTTAAGCTTCCGTTTTTTTAAATTATTTCCGGGTATCGTCAATAAAATGGGTAAACAAATACACGGAGATATTTTTTAACCTTTTTTCTGCTATACAAATTTTACCGATTAAATGAGGAATTATCATCTAGTTTATTATTAAATCAAGGGTAAAAATATATCGCTCATTTCTTGAAATCAATACAGAAAATTCTATAGGCAGAAACAAAATTTATACCTTTGTTTAAAACATATTAAGTATCGTTAATGGAGTTTATCGGTAAATTACACAAGAATTTAATAAAGGTTTTTAGATAATACTTAGGTTTCACCTCTTAATCTTTAGGGGCTTTTTTTATGGGATTTTTAAAAGATTTAAAATACAGGATTTTAACCAAAGGATTTGGTTTGTACATCAATTCACTGCATTATCTCAACGCTAAATTTGCAGCAGAAACCGCTTATACTCTGTTTTCTGTTCCACGTCAGGGATTGCTCAAAGCGTTGCCTACTTTTTTAAATTCCAGTCGAACGAAAGATTTGTCTTTCGGAAAACAAAAAATCAAAACCTATGAATGGGAAGGCACAAAGGAAACCATTTTGCTCATTCACGGCTGGGAGAGCAATGCCAACCGCTGGCAAGGTGTCATACAGTTTTTGAAAAAGAAAAAATACCGCATCGTTGCTTTGGATGCTCCCGGGCAGGGACTAAGCGATGGCAAAGAATTTAATGCGGTATTGTATAGTCAGTTTATCAACGAAGTAGCCAATCATTATCAACCTGATTATTTGATCGGGCATTCTTTGGGCGGGATGACGATGTTTTATTATATGTCG
>DATGMY010000112.1:0-6573 GCA_035307005.1 Flavobacterium sp.
TGCTTGCCTGTTACATCATAAATAACTACTTGGTTTACTAAATGATTTTCTCCGTTGGTAATATTTACCATATTTGTAGCCGGGTTGGGGTATAGATTAAAACTTTCTGCCAAAACAGTATTGACACTTAGTATATGAGGAGGTACAGCATTTAAAGCTATTATTTTTATGTTGTCATATTTATTAACTACTTGAGCATTGAGTATGTTCACTGTATTGATATGCAAAGATATTGCCGAGGGTTTAAAATCTTCTATTAAATTGGTTGACGTACTTTGATTTAAAAAATCGCCAACGGCAACCTTGTTGAAATACGGGGTTTCATAATATATTTTTTTATTGGCATAATCTAAATACGCTATAAATGTAACCCAAGTGTTAGGAGGTAAAGGATCCGACATATTAATATCATTATCTAATCTAATACTTTGCATTTTTGTACCATTATAATAATGACCCAAAATATCTCCTGTTTCAAATTTATGATCCCAACTAATCAACATATTATTCAAGTCATAAGTTAAAGTTATGGCGAAACGATTGTTAGTTCCCCCCGTATGCAGTGCTCCCGTATAATAATCAATCTCCAATTTAATAACATTGTTTCCGGAAGCGCGCTGGTCAACCAATGCATTCAGTCCCGTTTTTTTTGCATTAAATGCCATCGAATTTTGCTGTGGTGGAGGGGCGCTGGATAGGGTAAGTACCTTTCCTCTGCCCGGCTCTGCGGTAATCGTAAAACGGCTGTTATCTTTACTTGCAGGTACATACAAACATTCGGTCAACCAACCGTCTTGTCCGGGAATGATTCCATCAGGGTCGGTACCTAAATTGCCTAAGGTAAAACTATCAAAGTTTTCATCGTACAGGACTTGGCTGTATGTTGTATTTAAAAACAAGCAAGTAATAATGAGTATATATTTTTTCATAGGATTTATTTTAAGGTATAAAAGGCTGTGTTTTCCACAGCCTTCTAAAATTTATTTAATTTTCTACAGCCAAACGTAAAGAAGCGTTTCGCCAAAGCCATTGGGAGTTTTGCCATATTTCTAATAACAATTTAGAAGAAGTACTGCCGGGTATCGGCACTTCATATAGTTTCCAAGAATGAGGAATATCAAAAACCACTTCTCGTGAATCACATCTATTAAAACCAGGAATCTCATTAATTATATAATACATATCCCATACCGTTCCATTTGGTAAGTTCGCATAATAATAATATAAATCAAAATCACCAAGCGGTGGTATATGTCCTTGCACCACATTTGAAGACATATCTGTAACATGTTTCCAATCAGCATTTGGAAGTGGACCTGTAGGCAGGGTTTGTATTTCCGGATGCATTATTTGCCCTAATAGTACAGGGGCATTGGTAATTTTATCATACACATTTACTTCATAAAAAAATACTTTGCCGTATGTTCTTAATAATTCTACTTCTTGCGGAGTTATAGTACCGGCAAAATCAAAAATCTGTCCCTGCGAAAGCCATGGATACCTATTCTTCTCAGTTACCCCCGGAATCCCAGGCAGGAGTAAATGAGATTCTTCGTCCTCCAGACGGAATCCACTTGTAGCCGCGGGATAAGCCTGTGAAGTAAGAGGCACCACTGTTTTTACTAAATTACCTACTTCGTGCGGATTACTGGGTGGATATAAATTAGGGTAATTTCCACTTGCTAAATTAAAGGTAGCTCCTGTTTTCAAATCGGTATATGTACCGTTATCTATCCCATCAAAATAAGCCAGACCTATATAGGCAAAGATTTCCAAGTCGTAATTTGAGCCTCTGTCTCCATGTCCGTTCTGTACAATATAATTTGGTTGAAATAGAGGATCAGGTCTGAACCAAATATCCCAGGGAGAGGCATAATTATTGCCCATCCTAATAAGACCGCTGTCGCCACTGTCACCATGGGCATGTCCCGGATCTTCATTATTAAACGTTGGCGGTGCGTTCATTTCGTTGTTTTGTTCATCTATTTCCTGATAGATGCTGTCGCTGCATGAGGTAAGGGCTATAATCCCTCCGCATAATAACATAGTTAATTTCTTCATAATAATACTAATTTTAAATTGTTAATATCCCCAAATATAATAATTATTACTTCAAAAATGACTTATAAATTAAATTAATTATAAAAGAAATATTTTTAACTTTTTTATGCAATAAAAAATTAGTATCTATAAAGTTTCAAACGCAGCACGGCTCCGGTTGATTATATTGGTTCGCAAAAAGTTTAAATGGGTTTAATCAAAATTAATCTCAATACAGAATAGACAAACACTTGGTTTGTCTATTTTTGTATAAACGAATCGAAAAATGAAAAGAAGAAGTTTTTTCAAATTAGGCGGATTGGCAGCTTTGGGGTCAACGTTGATAAATCCGTTAGACTCCTTTGCAAACAACCGGGACGAACAAGTTCTGAGTTTTAAAAATAAAAAAGCAAAAAATATTATCTTTATGGTAAGTGATGGTATGAGTGCCGGAACGCTTAATTTGGCGAATATGTATGCTGAGCGAATTCTGGGTAAAACCGGCAACTGGCTGCAACTTTATTTAGACCGTAAAGTTTCCCGCGGATTAATGGATATGGCATCAGCATCGTCTATTGTTACCGATTCCGCAGCGGCAAGTTCTTCATGGGGCGGTGGTTTTCGGGTAAACAATGGTTCGCTCAATATCAGTCCTTCCGGAGAAGAACATCTTCCAATCTGGCAAAAATTCAAATTAAAAGGCAAAAAAGCAGGTTGCGTGACTACCGTTCCCATTACACATGCTACTCCGGCAGGGTTTACCGTAGCTGTTAAAAGCAGAAACAATCAGGCAGCCATCGCAGAAGAATATTTGCGTATTGGTTACGATGTTTTGCTGGGTGGCGGTCAAAGGTATTTTGCAGCAGAACACCGCAAAGACAAAAAAGATATGTATCAGGCTTTTGAAAAGCAAAATTATGTTGTTGTTCAAACCAAAGAAGGATTGAAAAATGCCGATCCTGCGAAAAAATTGTTAGGAGTGTTTGATTACGATGCTTTGCCTTATGCTATTGATCAAAAACAATCAGCGGAATTAACACAGAAAATACCTACTCTGGCAGAAATGACAGATAGAGCGATTCGCCAAATGAAAGATCATCCCGAAGGATTTGTATTGCAGGTAGAAGCCGGAAAAGTGGACTGGGCAGCCCACGCCAACGATGTAGCAGCATTGATTCACGAACAGCTACAATTTGACGAGGCGATTGAAACCGCAATGAAATTTGCTGAAGAAGACGGAAATACACTGGTAGTGATTACAACCGACCACGGAAATGCCAATCCGGGAATGATTTACGGGAAATATGCCAATGAGCACTTTGACAGTTTGTCCGGGTACAAGCATACCAATGAATATCTTTTGAATAATATCCCTGATAATCCGTCGGAGAGCCAAATCAGAGGTTTTATCAAAAGCACTATCAATATGGAGATTACCAACGATGAATCCATAACTATTGCTTCTTATTACAACGGATTGAGCAAAGGCGATGATGGACTTTATAATTATCGTCATCTGCCTTTTCAGACTTTTGCAGAAATCCAGAAAAAGTATAATTCCGTAGGTTGGATTTCGATGGATCATTCGGCAGATTATGTAGAAGTAGCGATGTTTGGTCCGGGGAGTGAACTGCACCAGCCTTTTATGAAAAATACGGATATGCACTATCTGTTGCTGGAAGCTGCCGAAATTGAAAACAAATTTTAAACAGGTTCTTAGTTGCACAACGATTCTTTTAAGCATAAATTTACCTTTCTTTTTCAGAAAGGTTTTTTATTGAATGAAAATAGCAGTTATAAATAATTACGACTCCTTTGTTTACAACATTGTGCATTACCTCGAAAGTTTCGACGGAATAGAAACCACCGTTTTTATGAACGATGATTTGTTTTTGGACACCTTGGAAAAATACGATAAAATAGTGCTTTCTCCGGGACCCGGAATTCCAAAAGAAGCCGGTAAATTGCTGGAGGTTATTGATACGTATAAAGGCAAAAAGAGCATTTTGGGTATTTGTCTGGGACATCAGGCAATTGCAGAATATTTTGGTTGTGAACTCATCAATTTAGAGAAACCTTTACACGGAATAGCTTCACGTCTGCATATTCTGGAACCTGATTATCTGTGGAATGGATTAACCGATGAAGTATTTATAGGGCATTACCACTCGTGGTGTGTGAATCCAGAAAAATTTTCTGAAGTTATTGTACCCACCGCTTTAGATGAATTTGGAAACATTATGGCATTAAAACACATTGATTATGATATTCGAGGAATTCAGTTTCATCCGGAATCAGTTTTAACTCCACAGGGGAAAACGATGATTGAGAACTGGGTTTATAATGGATCTTTTTTTGAATAAATCATAAAAAAAACCAAACTCAAAGTTTGGTTTTTAATTTCGTATAAAGAAAGTAAATAAAAATCAGAACCCTCTCTTTTTATTATGGTTATACCACATTGGTACTTTTTGACCTTTAGATTGTTTCATTTGGTTTTTCATCATATTGATTTGTTCTTTCAGCATTCCTTTTCTGTCTAAATGCTCTGCTTCAATCAATAATCTTTGTGCTTCTAACTGTCGGTGTTTGGTTAGAGCCACGCCTGCAAGTTGCAACTTTGCAACCGCCAGATCTTCTTTTTGATTCAAACCTAACTCTACTGCTTTTTTGAAAAATTTTTCACTCTCTTTCAGATTGTTGGATTGTGCAGTTATGATTCCGTTTAAATAATAATAATAACCCTGCTGATTTTTAATAAGATGTGCTTCCGGTTTGATTTTACTTAAAATACGGGCGGCTCCTTCCATATCCTGTTTTCTAAACTTAAATAAAACCGCGATCAGCAGTTCATTTTTAAAATACAACAACGCTACAATAGCTGCCAATAGTAAAAGAAAGATACCGTTGCCGATGTATTTTTCAGAAAACTGCCAAATTGCGGTTGCAACCAACACTACTGCCAAAACAATCTTAATATTTTTATTTATCATTTCCAGAAAATATTTTAATTTTGCAAATGTACAAAATAAACAAGCCCTTGCAAATCAATTTTTGAAGAGAATGGCTCTTTAAAAACAATTTGCAATATTTTTGCAATTAGTATTTGCAGAAGCAAAAAGGATTTGTATATTTGCACTCGGTTTTGGAGCGAGGGCATCAAAGCTGAACATTTATAAAATATTTTAGATTTAAAGATAAGAAGCAATGAGTAAGAGAACGTTTCAACCATCGAAAAGAAAAAGAAGAAACAAACACGGTTTCATGGATAGAATGGCAAGTGCTAACGGCAGAAAAGTGTTGGCTCGCAGAAGAGCTAAAGGAAGACACAAACTATCTGTTTCCAGCGAACCAAGACATAAAAAATAATGATTAAACAATCATAAATAAAGGCGTTACTTTTTAAGTGTACCGCCTTTTTTTTTACATCTTTTTTAGATTGTCTGTGTTTATTCACTGATTATCCATAAATTTATCGAACAAAAAATAACAACGCCTTTTTATTATAATGCCTAAAGACAATACCATTAAGACCGTTTTAATCATAGGTTCAGGTCCCATAATCATCGGACAGGCTTGTGAATTTGACTATTCCGGATCACAATCGGCGCGCTCTTTGCGTGAAGAAGGAATCAAAGTAATCCTGATCAACTCGAATCCGGCAACTATTATGACCGACCCTTCGATGGCGGACCACGTTTATCTGAAACCTTTAAATACCAAATCCATCATCGAGATTCTTACAGCACATCCCGAAATTGATGCGGTACTACCGACAATGGGCGGACAAACTGCTCTGAATCTTTGTCTGGAAGCCGATGAAAAAGGGATCTGGCAGGATTTTGATGTGAAATTGATCGGGGTGGACATTAACGCCATCAATATTACGGAAGACCGTGAACAGTTTAAACAGTTATTAAACAAAATCGATGTTCCGGTGGCTCCGGCAAAAACCGCTACTTCTTTTCTTGAAGGAAAAGAAATTGCGCAGGAATTCGGTTTTCCGTTAGTAATCCGGCCTTCATTTACCTTAGGAGGAACAGGAGCTGCTTTTGTACATAAAGATGAGGAGTTTGATGAATTATTGACCCGCGGGCTCGAAGCGTCTCCCATTCACGAAGTATTGATCGATAAAGCTTTGTTGGGTTGGAAAGAGTATGAATTGGAATTGCTGCGTGATAAAAACGACAATGTAGTCATCATTTGTACCATTGAAAATATGGATCCTATGGGAATCCACACAGGAGATTCCATCACGGTGGCTCCGGCAATGACCTTATCTGACCGCACGTTCCAGCGTATGCGTGATATGGCAATATTAATGATGCGCTCTATCGGAAATTTTGCCGGTGGATGTAACGTGCAGTTTGCCGTTTCGCCCGATGAAAAAGAAGATATTGTTGCGATCGAAATCAATCCGCGTGTATCTCGTTCGTCTGCACTGGCATCAAAAGCGACAGGGTATCCGATTGCAAAAATAGCAACCAAATTGGCTTTGGGTTATACCTTAGACGAGTTGCAAAACCAGATTAC
>DATGMY010000113.1:0-3121 GCA_035307005.1 Flavobacterium sp.
GTAAGACCGGGAAAAAACATTGTCTTTGGTGTGGAATGTGAAAACGAATACAGTGTTTATGTACTGGCATTTTCGGCTTCCTTTTATGAGAAATCGGCAAAAGACAGCCTTTTGTTAAACTCTGAACTTTTTTTCAATCCGGCAGGCGTATTTATAGCTCCGGCGATTGGTTCGGTTGAAAATATTGAAAAACTCATCATCAATCGTTTGAAACTTTACAAAGAAAAAAGAAATGAAGGTTTGTATATCGCTGTCGCTCACAACTGTACCGAAACGCTCATTCTAGATGGCTTACTTAGTATTGACAGACAGTTAAAAGAACAAAAACCAAAGTCTAAAAAAATCGTTTTTTTAGATACTGCAAACAGGTTTCGTGTTTTACTGCAGAAACATTATAAGCACTCACGCAGTGTTGCGTTTTATTCGGAAATGTTGCAGGTAACTCCCGGAGAACTGGCAGTAATGACTAAAACAATATTTGATAAATCCGCAAAACAGATTATTTTGGAAAAAGTAACCAACGAAGCGGTCAGAATGCTGAAACATTCTCATTTATCAATCTTGGAAATTTCCAGGGAATTAGGTTTCAGTGACATTGCTAATTTTAGTACTTTTATAAAAACACACACCAATAAAAACCCAAGAGATTTCAGGGAGGGAATCTAATAGTCTGCTTTTGATACTGAAATGTTACACTTTATAGAAAATGTATCACAAAAAAAACCTGCAAAGTTGTGAAAACTTTGCAGGTTTTTTTTAAGCATTTTGCTGCTCTTTGATATGTGCTTTAATGCGTTCTTCCAATTCTTCCTGAAGTTCCGGATTGTCTTTGATTAAACCTTTAACGGCATCTCGACCTTGTCCTAATTTGGTGTCTCCGTAACTAAACCACGATCCTGATTTTTTCACGATTTCAAAATCAACGGCCAAATCTAAAATTTCGCCGGTTTTCGAAATTCCTTCGCCATACATAATGTCAAATTCAGCCGTGCGGAAAGGAGGTGCTACTTTGTTTTTGATGATTTTAACTTTGGTACGGTTCCCCATCACGCTGTCACCATCTTTAATCTGTGTCGATTTACGGATGTCTAAACGAACAGAAGCGTAGAATTTCAATGCGTTACCACCGGTTGTGGTTTCAGGATTTCCAAACATTACTCCGATTTTTTCACGCAATTGATTGATGAAGAAAACAGTACAATTTGTTTTGGAAATCGTTCCGGTTAACTTACGCAAAGCCTGTGACATCAATCGGGCGTGTAATCCCATTTTGGAATCACCCATTTCTCCTTCAATCTCGCTTTTTGGTGTCAATGCCGCAACGGAATCAATAACCACCATATCAATCGCTCCCGAACGAATCAGGTTTTCGGTAATTTCCAATGCCTGTTCTCCGTTATCCGGTTGTGAAATGATGAGGTTGTCGATATCCACGCCCAATTTTTCTGCATAGAAACGGTCAAAAGCGTGTTCTGCATCAATAAACGCAGCGATTCCGCCGGCTTTTTGCGCTTCGGCAATAGCGTGTAAAGTCAAGGTGGTTTTACCCGACGATTCCGGTCCATAGATTTCAATGATTCTTCCACGCGGATAGCCCATTACGCCCAACGCCAAGTCCAGACCTAATGATCCCGATGGAATAGCTTCTACTTCTACCACGGCACGATCGCCCAATTTCATTACGGTACCCTTTCCGTAAGTCTTATCTAATTTATCTAATGTAAGCTGTAAAGCTTTTAATTTGGCTTCTTTGTCTGCACTCATTTTTTGATATAACTTTTAGTTACTAAAGTTAGCATATTTTATTCAAATTTATCCAATTCATTTTTTTTAATGATGAAAAAATTGTACTTTCAATAAAAAATAAAAAAGATGAAAAAGGAATTGTATGTAGTACCAACTTTATTTTTACTCTTTGTTTTCGGATGTAAAGATAATACAATAGAACGACAAGAAACGTCGTCTGAAAAAAAATTAGAGCGAAAGTATGAGAAAGCTCAGGATTACACATTTACCAATTGGGTATTAAAAGATAATGATTCGGTAAAGCAGGTGTTTAGAAAGAATTTTTCCTCCACAGAACTTCAAACGATTGTTGCATTAAATCGTGTCGATAAAAGCACCTTCCATACGGTGGATACATTGGTCATTCCCGATCAGTTTGATGATGATTTTTTAGCCTATTCACCTTTTCCTTATACTATCAGCGAAGCAAAAGATGTTAATAAACTGGTATTATTTTCCTATGCTATTCAGGCATATGGATTGTACGAAAACGGTGAATTGGTCAAATGGGGACCTTCGAGCATGGGGTCAGAACAACATCCCACCCCCGAAGGGTTGTATTTTACCAATTGGAAAGGGGAAGAAGTAGTCAGTACTTTTGATGATGAATGGATCTTGCGTTGGAATTTCAACGTTCAAAATGAAGAAGGAATAGGATGGCATCAGTATCAATTGCCCGGATATCCTGCTTCGCATTCGTGTTTGCGACTTTTGGAAGAAGATGCTAAATGGATGTATGATTGGGCGGAAGAATGGATTTTGGCAGACGAACAAACCGTGCGTGCGAAAGGGACACCTGTAATCGTGTTTGGAAGTTATGATTTTAAAGGAAGAAAACCCTGGTTAAACTTAGCAACAGATAACCACGCCACCGACTTGACTAAAGAACAGCTGAATCAGGTGGTAAAATCACATGTTACTGAAATACTGAAAGAACAGAAAAACAGGCAAGAGGTTGTTGCCCAAAAATAATTTTTAACCGCTTCGTATGTGAAGCGGTTTTTTTATTAAATTGGCTGTAATATTAGAAAGTTATGAAGAGATATTTTTATTCATTGATGATTGTTGTTGTTTTTGTTCAGTGTAAAAAAGAACCTGCAACGATAAATAATGAAATTATTGTCAATGAAACAGTTCCATCTGTCGAAGAGGATACTTTGAAACAGGATACACTTACAACGGTTGAAAAAGATACACTTGTTGAACAGAAAGAAGAGCCTAAACCTGAAATTGTTCCCGAAAAGAAGAAAAAAGCACCATTTGAGATAACTCAGGGCGAAAAATACAGTATTTGGCCTCATAATGTGAGTGATTCCTTACGTAAAAAGTTCAACAA
>DATGMY010000114.1:0-4440 GCA_035307005.1 Flavobacterium sp.
AGTGAACGTATTGCTTACGTAAAATTGGGGGACGATGCCAATGCGGATTTTATTCAAGCGATGCAGCGTTATGGAACTTTTACTGTTTTTTCGCAAAATGAGGTAGAAGATTACATTCAGGATTTAAAACCGTTTGACAAAGTTATCATTGGGTATCACAAAGCAGACGGCGCGTGGAAAAATCATAATATGTCTGCAACAGAAATCGGGCTGATTGATAAAATAGCAGCACAAAAGCCTACGGTGTTGGTTTCGTTTGCAAAACCTTACGCGTTGGAAAATCTGAAAAGTGCTTATGACATCAGCAGTATTGTCATTGGTTATCAAAACAATCGTTTTGCTTTTGAGGCAGTTTCCAATGCATTGTTTGGTTATGCGGATGCCAACGGAAAAATTCCGGTAAGTATCGGAAATCATTTTGAAGAAGGTAGGGGAATCATACTCAATGCCAAAGCAAATTTTCAACAATCAACTGCAGGTCTTGAAGGTGTAAACATCAATCGGTTAAAAGAAATTGATGAATTGGGAAATAAAGTAGTACGTCAAAAGCTGGCTCCCGGAGCACAGGTTTTGGTTTTGAAAGGCGGTAAAGTCATTTATGACAAAACGTTTGGAACAGTTGATTATGAAAACAAACAACCGGTCACGCAACAAACAATCTACGATTTGGCATCTCTTTCAAAAATGTTGGGAACGCTTCCTGTGGTGATGAAAATGTATGAAGATAAGCAAATCAGGTTTGAAGATCGTTTGGGTGATTTGCTTCCGGAGTTTAAAAACAGTGATAAATCCAATATTACGGTCAAAGAATTACTGACCCATCAATCGGGCTTGGTGGCTTGGATTCCTTTTTATAAATCCACACTTGATGAAGATGGAAAACCGGATACAACTTTATATAACACTGTCTTTTCAAAAGAATTTCCCACACAGGTTGCCGAAAACCTGTACTTAAAAGCCGGATACAAAAGTGTAATCATCGACCGGATCAAAGAAAGTAAATTAGGAGCAAAAAAATATGTTTACAGCGACTTGAATTTCATTCTTTTACAGCAAATCATCGAACGGAAATACCGTCAGCCTCTGGAACAATTACTTCAAAAATATTTCTTAGACCCAATGGAATTAAATAGCCTGACTTATAATCCATTGACCAAAATGGATGTGAGTAAAATTGCGCCTACTGAAATTGACCGTTATTACAGACATACAACCATACAAGGTTATGTACACGATATGGGTGCAGCAATGCTGGGAGGTGTAGCCGGGCATGCAGGTTTGTTTGGCAATGCTTATGATGTAGCAAAGATGATGCAGTTATTTTTAGATGGCGGAGTTTACAATGGAAAACGTTTACTGTCTCAAAGCACTTTGGATGCTTTTAATACGTGTTATTACTGTGCTTCCGGAAACAGGAGAGGAGCAGGTTTTGACAAACCCCAACTTGAAAAATCAGGTCCGACCTGCGGTTGTACGTCCAAACGGAGTTTTGGTCATACCGGATTTACAGGAACAATGGCGTGGGCAGATCCGGAGTATGATCTGGTCTATGTGTTTTTGTCTAACCGCACGTATCCGACCGCTGATGATAACAAATTGTCAAGAGCCAATATCAGAGAAGATATTCAGCAAATTATTTACGATTCTATCTAACCAAAAAACAATTATTTTATGAAAATAGCCATAGTATGTTATCCCACTTTTGGAGGTAGCGGAGTGGTAGCGACCGAATTGGGTCTGGAACTGGCAAACCGTGGTCATGAAGTACATTTTATTACGTACAATCAACCGGTAAGACTGGCATTGTTAAATCCGAATATTCATTATCATGAAGTAATAGTTCCTGAATATCCGTTGTTTCACTATCAACCCTATGAGCTGGCATTATCCAGCAAAATTGTGGATATGGTCAAACTTTACGGTATTGAAGTATTGCATGTACATTATGCCATTCCGCACGCTTTTGCAGGGTATATGGCAAAAAAAATGCTCATGGAGGAAAACATTCAATTGCCCATGGTAACCACACTTCACGGAACGGATATTACACTGGTAGGAAACCATCCGTTTTATAAAACAGCGGTTAGTTTTTCGATCAATAAATCGGACTATGTGACTTCTGTATCCGAAGATTTGAAGAAATCTACGTATGAACTTTTTGATACAAAAAAAGAAATTTACGTGATTCCCAATTTCATCGAAAACAAAGTGGTGGAAAAAAGCCTGGTTTCGTGCAAAAGGAATCTGTTTGCCAATGAAAATGAACGTATTGTTACACATATCAGTAATTTCAGAAAAGTGAAACGTATATTGGATGTAGTCAAGGTTTTTGATGGCATTCAAAAGCATCTTCCTGCTAAACTGATGATGGTTGGAGACGGTCCCGAACGTCTGGATGCCGAAAAGCTGGTAAAAGAATTAGGGATAGAGAATAAAGTGATTTTCTTTGGAAATTCGTCGGAAATTGACAGTATTTTAAATTATTCCGATTTATTTTTGCTTCCGTCTGAAACCGAAAGTTTTGGTTTGGCAGCTTTGGAGGCGATGGCAAACAAAGTGCCGGTAGTTTCGTCCAATTCTGGAGGATTACCGGAAGTGAACATCCCGGGTGTTTCAGGTTTTTTGGATGATATCGGTGATATTGACGGAATGGTACAGCATTCATTGGAAATTTTAAAAGACCAGATAACTCTTCAAAAGTTTAAAGAGCAGGCTTATCAGCATTCCAAAAACTTTAGTGTTGATAAAATCGTTCCGATGTATGAAAAGATTTATTACAAAGCACTGAAAGGGGATAATTTAAAATAAGGATGCGTTATTGCTGTTTGAGAAAACAGCTGCCACAAATTTATGATAACTTCAATCGTTTTTCAATTTACCATATAGCGAATTCAAGTTAATTATAATTCCATTTTTTTATAGATACCTTCCACCGAAGGCATTTTTAAAGTGTCTTTACATTGAAAATCAACAGAGTCTACGGATATGTTTTTAAAAGAAACATGTGCTTCTTTTTTTGTAAATGTGATTTTCAATATGCCCTTTTCTTTGTCCAGCGGAACGGTCAGCTGATGGTCTTTATCCAGCAGCGCCTTTCTTTTTACCTCACAGTTAAGAGAGTCAAGAGCGTTAACATAAAAAAAGCCTGTATGAAACTTTTCATTTTTAATATGCCTGATCGTTATTTTATGATATATAAGACTGTCGCCGGAAACATAATCTCCTTCGATCTGTTCAGGCCTAAATGGCAATGCTTTCCGCAATTCATAATCTTTAGACAATGCTCCTTTGACTTCTTTCAAATCGCTTCCTACACGTAAAATCAAATCGGAATTTTTTATCTTATAAAACAATTTTTCACGGTCAAATCTGGTAATGAAGACCGAGTCTTTCAGTTTCCATGTACCTATTTTGGTTTCCAAAGGTCTGTTGCTCTCCTGAAAATAAACAGTTCTGGAAACAGTACTGTCGTTATAAATCCGAATAGTAGTTTCGATTCCCGGGCAATTGGGGCAGGGAATCACTCCTTCGTAGGCACTGTTGAAAATTGTATCAAGCAAAGAAGGTTCAATAAACACGGGGGCTTTCTTTTTTTCAGAACAGGAAGCAAAGCTACAAATTACAATAAAAAATAAACTTACCTTTTTTAACCAATACATAGACAATAATTATTTAGCCGAATGAAATTGAAACGTGTTTAACAAAAATAGTTCCATTTTTGAGTAATTCAAAAAAAAATAGAAAAAAGTGCCTGATAATGTAGTCATGGTCGGAAGATTTTTCTTCCGACTTTTTTTTGTTTTTTTAGCCCTATAAATTTAATTACCTGATTATTAAATATTTATATTATTTATTTTGTATATTTATAGCTAATAATCAATTAATTATGTCAGTTTTCAAAGATCACAAAATTTCGCTCAAACAAGTTTTAGAATTTGTTCCCGAAGCACTGTTAAGCCATCTTTCGGCAACTACCAAAGTGGATTACTACAGCAAGGTTTTGCACGGGAAAAAGATGTTCTACCTGCTTTTGTTCTGTATTTTCGACAATGAAAAATTGAGCCAACGTACTTTAGAAGACACCTTTAACAGTAGTGGATTCAAAGCATTGTTCGGATTAGGAGAAGATGAGAAAGTGCGTAGAAGTTCCATCTCGGAAAGACTTTCTAAGATTGATTCCAATTATTTCAAAGAAATTTACGAACAGATGTACGGCAGATTTTCGGAACTTTATTCGAAGACCGAAATCGAAAAATACAACCTGATCCGCGTTGACAGTACTATTGTTGCCGATGCCTGTAATAAGCTCAAAGAAGGGATCGACCAGAAAAGTGGCAAGAAATTAGTGAAATTCAGTTTTTCGTTTGATGGAATTTTGCCTTCTGGTGTTGAAGTTTTTACCGGACAAAAATATTCATCAGAAGAAACCGCCCTTCCCGA
>DATGMY010000115.1:0-12129 GCA_035307005.1 Flavobacterium sp.
ATTACAAAACCCTGATCGTCCTATCGGTTCTTTCCTTTTCATGGGAACAACTGGAGTAGGAAAAACAGAGTTGGCCAAAACACTAGCGGAGTATTTATTCAACGATGAAAATGCAATGACGCGAATCGATATGAGTGAATACCAAGAGAAACACAGTGTGAGCCGATTGGTTGGAGCACCTCCAGGATATATTGGTTACGATGAAGGTGGACAATTGACCGAAGCCGTGAGAAGACGCCCTTACTCAATCGTTCTTTTGGATGAGATTGAAAAAGCGCATCCAGATGTGTTCAACATCCTGCTCCAAGTACTCGATGATGGTCGATTGACAGACAACAAAGGTCGATTGGTGAACTTTAAAAACACCATTATCATCATGACAACGAACATGGGGTCAAGTATTATTCAAGACAACTTTGACGGTATAACAAAAGCTGAAATTCCAGCAGTTACCGCCCGAACAAAGATGGAAATGAGTGAACACTTAAAACAGCACATTCGTCCTGAGTTTCTGAATAGAATTGATGAACAAATTTTGTTCACTCCATTGACCAAAGAAAACACACGTCAGATTGTTGAAATTCAATTGAACAACTTAAAGCAACAATTGGAGAAAAACGACATCCGACTTGTGGTGAAAGAAGACGCTTTAAACTGGATTGCCGAAACAGGTTACGATCCACATTTCGGAGCGAGACCAGTGAAAAGAGTAATTCAAAAGAGCATTCTGAATGAGTTGTCGAAAGATTTACTCGCACAGAAAATAGATACATCGCAGAATGTTGTAGTGGATCTATTTGACGGAAAGATTGTTTTTAGAAAACCGATTTCTGAAGAAGAAGAAGAAATTGTGTAACAATTTCTAGGAGCGCTAAAGCGCAGAGAGAGATGCCGATAAATCGGTAGGGAGAGAGGTGAAATCTTCGCTTTGCTTGATTTCACAGGGTGAGGGAGAGAAAAAAAGAGAGATTGGTGCCACTTTGGATTGGATTCTTTCTTTCATTGAATATCGTAGCTTCTCATTAAGAAAAAACATCCCTTGTACTGAAAAGTATGAGGGATTTTTTTTATACATAATCACTCATCAAAATTAACATAATAGACATTTACAACTTCTTTTCCTTCTGGAAAAAGCGCAGAAATAGAAGTAATTGACTACAGGCCTAGTCTCAATCCTTATTCGTGTGGACATTCCTTTCGGAGTAAAAACAGAAAAATGAAAACAATTGCACAACAATTGTCTCAATCCTTATTTGTGTGGACATTCCTTTCGGAGATGGAAAAGAATCACGACAAAATTAAAAACCACGTGTCTCAATCCTTATTCGTGTGGACTTTCCTTTCGGAGTGGACTCTTTGAAGATACTAAGATTGAAATGCATGCGTCTCAATCCTTATTCGTGTGGACATTCCTTTCGGAGAAGGAAATTAAGAAGACAAGCGGGACAAACGGTTTAATGTCTCAATCCTTATTTGTGTGGACATTCCTTTCGGAGAAAAACAAGTAAAATGAAATACGAAGAGATTAAAATGTCTCAATCCTTATTCGTGTGGACATTCCTTTCGGAGAAACAAAAACAAAATGAAACTAACACAATTTTTAATAGTCTCAATCCTTATTTGTGTGGACATTCCTTTCGGAGTCTGAAAAACTTTGTTATATACTTGAAATTAAAAACGTCTCAATCCTTATTTGTGTGGACATTCCTTTCGGAGAAGAAATCGTAAATGTTACCGAAGCGGAATTAGTAGAGTCTCAATCCTTATTTGTGTGGACATTCCTTACGGAGTGAGGAGTTCGTACAGCTTGCATCGGAAATGCAAGAGTCTCAATCCTTATTTGTGTGGACATTCCTTTCGGAGAAAATGACAAAACAAGACCTAAAAAAGTTCGCTCAAAGTCTCAATCCTTATTCGTGTGGACATTCCTTTCGGAGAGAAATTATGAAAAACTATAAATTAACTAATAATACAATGTCTCAATCCTTATTTGTGTGGACATTCCTTTCGGAGCAAGTAAAACAAGCGCAAAAGGTATCTTTGCAATGTCTCAATCCTTATTTGTGTGGACATTCCTTTCGGAGACTTGGGTTGTCCTGCTCCGTTGACAAAAACTATGTCTATTTCGTTTTCAATGGCCAATAAAACGGCATCAGAGCTGATTTTCGCTCCTTTTGAAAGCACAATAGATTTAATTTTTGTGGGCGCTAGTTTTGTTTTTTCTCCTTTTTTAAAAACCTCAAATGCGTTTGCTTTGCGATGTAATGATGTGCCAAATGTGTCGATGTATAATTGCATAACTTTTTTTGACACAAGTATAAATTACAAGTGTGCAGTAGATGTGCATAGTATGTCAAAGAACGGGTGGACTATTGTTTTATAAACTATAAAAAGTCAGCAGCCATTTCGTTTATTATATCATAAATGTTATTAGAAGAATCATATTCGAGATACGTATCAAGTTTTTCAACTAAATCTTTATAATACTTATCTATCACATTTTCTGTTACTCCTTTCCCTCTATGAGCAATAGCATTACGTAATACATCTAATCTTTGATTATTTAAAATAGGACTTTTAAAAGTTGATATAACCTTTTTAAATTCGTCAATTAATGATTTTTCTTCCTCAGTGAGGTCTGGATGAATACCTAGATAAATTAACTGAATAGGCAAGCTTAAAGACTTAACAGTTTTACCATATTCATTTTTAATTTCTGTACTAAATTCTTTCATTATCTCATCTAGAACAGTTTCAGAATCGATATGGTATCTTTTAGAATTGGCTAAATCAATAGAAACTAGTTCGGACAACCTTCCTAATGTATAAGTTTCTATAATTTGTTGTAAAGTTAGAACAGCACCTGAGTAATTATTAATTTCATTTTGAGCATGAAACTTATTGAGTAGCAAAAATGACTTATACTCATAGTACAAATCGAATTTCTCATTGGGATATGCGATTTTAAAATCATCAATTTTAGGATGACTTTTAACTCCTTTATTCAATCGATGAATTTCATACTTATTTTTAAAATCGTTTTGCAAGTTATTCCATAACAATATAGCCATCCTATTTAACTGTATTAATGGCTTAGATAAATTCATATCTTCGGCTAGAACAAGAGAAGAGGAATAATGATAGGTATTCATTAGATTTCTAACTTGTCTTTTAAGTTTTAGCTCCTCTGACGCTGACCGTTCTAGCTTTCTTAAAACCGTGTTTCCATTTTCATTAGCACCATAATATTGGTTTAATCTTTCTGGAGCGATATAAAATTCCAGTACCGAACGAATACTATTTTTTTGTTGTGGAGTCCCTCCTGAATCGTAGTAAACTATTTGACACTCATTTTGTAGGTATCTTTTTGTGAACATGGTGTAAACAGAAATAAGTTCTTCTTCGTTTGTAGGGTTTATTTCTTTCAATTCTTCAATATAAACCTCAATATCAGAATAGTTTTCCTCTATTTTTTTAGCTATAATTTGAGCTTCAAAAAGTGTATCCTGTTTATTATTCGGTTCTGTTTGATTTGTGCAGAATAAATATAAAGTGACATTCTTACCTTTATACTCGTCTAAAATTGAAGGTAAAATGTTCAATTCAATATTGTCTTTTTCATTTTCGTAGTTATTCAGAAGTGTCTCCGTTTCCTCTCTGAATTTCTTATTCGGAATAAAATCATCTTTATATTCCTTGTTTTTTACTCTTATATTCCTGTTTCCTAAGTTGGATAATAATATTGTTTTGCTCATAATTCATTTATTTTTTATTTTATCCCTTTAAACCCAATAGCTTGTATCCTTCTGTTTGTTCCTTTCCCCTCAAAGTTTTTGATTTCAACACTGATAATCTTTCCTGTTTCTATTCCTGCTGGATATCGGAAACTGTGTGTTTGTTGATCATCTTTTATAAAAAGCTTGACTTCAACACGCATTCCTTTTGTTCCTATAACTTTTGCGTCTATTACATCTCCATTTTTTAAAGAGGAAAACTCCACCCATTTTGGTTCAATTGGTTTTGAGATTACCTCAACTTCTGCTGCCTCAGTCTGCTCCTCAATTTCAGCACTTTTTTCATTTAGAAGTTGTCTCTGTTTTTCAAACTCTTCTTCGGTTATCTTTGATATTTTCACAAAACCTAAAGGTGAAAAGCTATATTCATCCCCCTTCCTTTGGAAGGCTAATTTTCTTGATTTTGCAGAATTAACCTTGTTTCTCGTACCTCTTGATTTATATCCAAAACCATCAATAGCATAATCATCATGGATATAGTCTCCTGTTATGCTGTGGAAGCCACTACCGCCACCAACACGGAGTATTGCACTATCAGTTTGGCTTTCACAAACTTCAATCAGTTTTTCTATTTCTTCAATAATTTTTTCGCTATGTTCTGCTTCATATTTTTCATAAAAAGCAAGTTCTTTTTCTAAATGCTCTAGCGTATTTTGGTTAATTATCTTAAAAAGTTGATCTGCATTATTTTCCGATTCCCACCAGTTGAGGGCTTTGACTTTGGTACCTACCTTTTCATCTTCAAAACTGAAATTTTCTTTATCCACTAACTTTAAACGACCAAAACCTAAAGCTCCTGTTTTCAGGGTTTCGTAGTAAATAACAAAACCTTTATTTTTAAACTGTTCATTTGAATACCGTCCATGTTTCCAGCCTCCTATCTTATCTTTAGTGTTGTAATCTTCTTGTAAATTGTAAATTTTGGTAGGTAATATGCTCGTTGCATCACTTGGAAAATGAGCATCTGTTAATTGTAAGAAAGAAGCTACATCAATTAATTTGCCAGACCGCGTTTTATTCAATAATTTAAACAAATGGGAAGTAATCGCTCCTTTCAGCGAAGAACCTGGTATAAAAGGTTGTCCTTTTCCATTTCTGATAAAAGCCTTTATTTCATTTTGACTAGATTCTTGTACCGTTTTCCATTTGTAAAGTGCCAATTTTTCAAAATTAGCTCCATTTCTTTTTATTGCATTTTTGTAATCTTCAAACTTCCCATTTACAACCAACTGTAACTCTCTATCTCCAGTAAAAGGGGCTAAACGTTCATTAGGAATATAATACAGCATCCCTTTTTCGTAAAAAACATCAATGTCCTTTTGAAAATTTTTCTCCGCTGCTCCACCAATATAAACAGGAGTTATTGCTTCTATTTTTATATGTTGTACTGCCATTATTAATCTGTTTTTACGGGAAATAATAAACTTTTACCTACTCTCCACACCGGGTGTGGCTGCTCGGTAATTCCATTTAAGCTCTCGGAGGGATAAACATCCTTTAGCGTTCCTGCTTGTTGAATGCTTTGACTTTCATATTTAAAAATACTGCCTGCTTCAAAGAAATGAACTGTCTTTTTACGATAGGTATCAAGGCCGGGTGTGGTAATCCATCCGCCACGCTCTATTAATCCATAGCCCCCCAAGTCATGGTTGAGCACATGCTCATCAACCCATTGTTGACTCTCCGGTAATAAAAGAGACAAGTTAATGCTTGCTTTGCCACTCCAATGCGGTTTCTTAAAGGGGACGATTTCAAAAGAAAACTGACCTTGCCCCACTTTTCTATCGGTGCCGAGACCTTCATCTTCTAGAAGGGTTAATGCAACTTTAACTTTTTTCAAATCTTTTTCTTCCCCATGAAATAAAAAATAAAGTCCTCCGTGCTGCCCCTCTTTATCATAAAAGTACATGCGATCCATGGCAAAGGGTGTAGCGTCTTCCCCTTCTTCACGAGAAACTTTTACCCGAGGAACCACATCAGTGTCTACAAGTTTTATAGGATTCCCCTCTTCATCTTTGGGTAAAGATTTTGCATAAAATTGACCTTTCAGCAAACTTGTGTCGATGTCGATTTCTCCCTTTTCACACCATTCATAAAAAGCATCGCGATGCAGATAGGCAATTTTCTTGATTTTTTTTCGGTGTTCCACAAAAATGGCTTCCTTATTCTTATCTTTTTTAAACAATTGTCCATAAGGTTTTGGAAAAAAATGTTGATGTTCTTTTCCATCGTAGAAAAAAGGAAACGTAGAAGAAATGGCAAAACCAAATTCAGGCTTTTCCTTTGTTGGAATCCACTCTTCTTTCCCAATCATTGCCCACGTTTGAAAAATGGCGCTATACAAGGTGTCGCTATGCAGTTGAGTTTCGGATTGACCATAATCTGATTTCTTAGATCCAAAATGAACAGGACCCCGAAATTTCAGATGAATGGCGTGCAATTCTTTTTTCATAGTTCTCCGTTTAAAATATCTTCTAACACAAAAGGATCTTCATTCCAATCGTGGAATTTTATTTGCCCATACCCACGGGATCCAGAACCACCGAGATAATCCAATTCAAGCATTTTCTTGGCATTTCTCAACGTTGCTATCAATTCATTTTCGTCGTCATTTTCATGGATATTGATTATCATTTCAATGTTAAATTCAGCTCCGGCAGGGACGCGTTCAAAAGTTCTCAAACCTGATTTAGCCATTCCAGTAACACGATCTATAGTGTTTTCAACCTTCACTTCTGCGTAAGGTATATCTATAAAATCTGAATCAGATAGCGTCTCTTCAGATTTTTCGGTCAAGTAAGAGTCTCGAACAAGAATTCTTGATGAATTATCTGTACTACCAAATAATATTGAAATCGAATTATTATGATTTTTAAAATCACTAATCCCCATACTTCTCTCTAAAAGGCTTCTCAATTTTCCTTTAAGTGAACTTCCAGGGATATAGGGTTGATTATTGTCCTTTCTTCGTATAACGCTACTATCCAAACCTCCTATTTGAACATTTTCTTTACTATCTCCAATATATAAACCCGTTAGTAATTCTAAACGAGCGGTGATCTTTATTTTTTTTATTAATTTTTCCATTTTTAAAATTTTTATTTTAATTATTTATTCTTGTCCTCCATGAAATTTATGATAAGCTACAATTGCTTCAAAAAGTTGGGTAAAATTTGAGAATCTATCTTTTAAACCTTCGCTATTATGAGCATCAATATTTACATAACCTATTGCTGTCGATAAAAACTCAAATAAATCCTTAAACTTCTCATTGTTTTTCTCTCTTCCAACTGCATAAGCCATCTTAGGTTTAAGCATTTGAAATCCTCTTTTACCTTTTTCAGAATCAATCCCAACAGATTGAATTCGCTTTACTTCTCCATAAAATTTACGCAATTTGGAGGTTGATACTCCAGAATATCTATTGGAGAGATCTTTTTTACACCAATCACTTATTGAATCCAGAGCTGTTTGTGTTATACCATCTTCAATCCATTCTTTTTCGCAATTAATTTTGCTATTTTTATTATCTCTTGGACTATAATCTGAGTTTCTCGATTTATTATGTCTTTGTCTCATTTTCCTTCATTTTTAGTTCTACATTCTAATTCTGCCCATCTTGTGGCTACTGCAAGCTTTTTCCAGTAGTTATCATCACCTATTTCGGTAATCATTCTTTGTTCTAACTCTTTCATCATACTTCCAAATTTTGGTTCTTGTTCTATTTGTTTTTTATGTCGGTCTTGGAAGCGTTTTAGATAATACGCTGCATTCCAAACCCAGCTTAAATCTTTGTTTTCTTTTCTTAATGCATAAAAAGTTTGAATTTTTTTTAACAATGCTGAAGGGATACCCTTTTCTATCAATTCTACAAATTCATTTTTCATGGTTTGAGCGGCTATAAAGTCGTTCCATCCCAGAGTAATTCCAAATACATTAAAAGCATTTTTACCCGGATGGCTTTTGGCACTGCTTTCCGCTTCTCCTGCATCATCTGCGGCTTTTGCAATAGGATATTTCCCCCCTACAATGGCTATTCCTGCAGAAAGGGTAATATCTTCTCTGTTACCCACAAATCGTTTAAATTCGTTTCGTACTTCAATGGCAAACTCAATGGTTTTATCCCAACGGCCAATGGCAAAAACATCATCTCCTCCTGAGTAGAGAATATTTACCCAATCTTTAAACTTATCTTGATTTCTTATGGTGTTTAAATATCCTGAGAAGAATAAATCCAACTGTGTACTCAAAGTGGCATAAGTGGCAAAGTTCCTTTGGTTCTCTGGCAATCCTTCAATAAAAATAGTTCCCAAATCATCGATATCCATACGTAAAACCCCTAATCGATTAAAGTTGCCTTCACCTTTAGCAAGTTCGTCGTGGGTTTTTACCAAATATTTGTTTTGACTATCTTCCGCTTGTTCATTTCCACCATAAAAAGTATAGCCATAGCTTGCGCCTTTTCCTTTGAGATTGTTTACTTTTTCAAAAGAAGTGTTGTTGATGCGTTGTACATGACAAAAGTCGAAGGAGGTGATTTTTCTGAAATCGGCATCGTCTTCAATGAGGTCTTTATCGTCAAATAAATACTTATGAACTCCTAGATTAAATACATTGAAATGTCTTTCTCGACCTCCTTTTTGAAATTGTGGCATTTCTTTTTCTCCTGAAAAAGTGATTAAAAAATCCGCATCTTTTAATGTTTTACCCAATTCAATTTGTTTTGTTACCATTTCAGAAACGTAAACAGGATCTTGTTTATCCCCAATATTTATAGCGTTATTTGAAGCAAGGGAAACTCCAGTTACTGCACAAACCACTTCCTGACTATTGAGGTCTTGTGGTTCGAAAAACTGTGTGAATTTGTCGTTCAAGACAGATTCAAACTTTTTTTGTTTTTGTTTTCCGGTTTTCTCGCTGAGTTCTTTCCATAGTTCACCTAGACCATTTTCAGCGAAGACTTCCTTCCCGTTTTTCTGAAAATAAACACCTAGTTTTTCACCTGTTCCTGATTCAAATCGAAAAGAAACATAGTCCATGCACACATACAAACTCTTTTCATCTTCTTTGATAATCTCATCAACAATTTGATTTTGAATCTTCGTCCAATTCTCTCTTACCTCATCTGTATTGGGCATCAACAAATAAGCTTTCCCGCCACTAGAATAAATAATATGTCCAGCAGTAAGCTTATTTTCAAGTAGAATTTTGTCTAAAATTGAATCAATGACCAATTGCAGGTAAAAAGAACGACCTTTTAAACTTTTTGCCGCTTTGGAACCTGAAATATTGTAAATAAAAGATTGAATTCCTGAAAGATCAACACAAGCCATCAGTAATGGAAAATGATTTTTTTTCAATTGCAATCGATTTTCCCCCTGAATGCTAAAAGTATTATCAAAATCATTTTCCTGAGCGTAAACATGCAAGCAATCTGCAATGGTTGCTGTCAGTCTCAAATGGTCATACAAACTAGCCGCAGGAAGATCTGTCCTAAAAGTACTCGCCGGTACAGACGAAGTGTGCTTTTTTAACACCGCCAACAGAGAGTTTACAAATGCATTTCGACTTGTATCATCGTCACTAGCAGCAGGGATTTTTTTTATTTCATCCACAAAATCCTGCCACATACTTTGATAATCTGGCTCATAATCTTCTTGCTTTGGAAATACGCCTTGTCCTAAACTTTGATACGTATCATTCACATAAAAAGGTGAAGTTTCTTTTCCTTTATTGATTTGAGAAAAAACAGAAAGCAAGGGAATTTTCTTAAAAAACTTTGATGCTTCTTGAGCTTCTTCATCATTCTTTTTTGTACGATCTAAGCCGCTCGCCCAATGGTCTGCCAATTGAATTAATCCTTGCAAGGGAGATGCAGGCCGATGATGATAAACCGAGAGATTAATTAAGTTGTCATCGTTACTTTTTCTTTTGTCAAAAGGATTAACAGCATAGCCCAAACTACCTAGTTTTTCCTCTAAAATGTTTTCTAAAAAATCATTGGTCCAAATTACATGTTGATGCGTTGGAAAAGTTACTTCACCTTTATCGTTTTGTGGACAAATTACATCTGCCAATTTCTTAGATGTCTCTTTAAGTTTAGACGATTCCCAATACGGTTCATCGGCACGTTGATAAAACTTCCCGATGTCATGCAGTAAAGCTGCTAGGTATATTTTTTGTCTTTCTTTTTGCATTATAATGTTCTTTTAATTTCTACTACTTTGTGGGTGAATTACTCCGTGTCCAATGCTTGCGCCCTTTCCAATTCCAATATGAGCGGGTAAAAAGACATTGGATTTAAAGAAGACAATCATTCCTTTCATTTTAACATTTTTGAAGGTGATATTTTTCTCGGCTACTTTTTCAGTAATACGCACTTTCACTTCATTTTTTATGTTCCAGTCTAGTCCTTTCGCCATACTTAAAATATTGCCCACCAAGACCTTTTCTAATAGTTCAAGTTTTTCAATTTCACTATCTAAAGTGATGTATCGCTCAAAGTTTTTTTCATTCAATGGAAGCCAATCCGTAATTTTATAATACATCCACTTATCCCACACTTGCAGAAAAGGTTGGTTTAACTTTATATCCTCCACATTTAAGGCAATTTGTTTTCCATTCAAATTAATTTCTTGATTGCTATTTTGAAAAACTTGATATAAGGGTTCTATTCCTTCCTCCATGCAAAATATCATTGCTTTTCCCTGCTTTGCCTTATATTGAATTTTAGGATAACGATAGTGAAAACCATTTTCACCTTTATGATTATGAAATGTGGTGTCTTCTCTTCCAACTAAATCGACAATAGCACCTCTAAAAGCAGGGATTTCATACTGCTTTAATGGTGTATCAAATACAACTTTTAATGTTCTTATTTTTGGCATATTCTTATTTAATTCTACAAATATCAATTCTTACTATGCACTCAATCTGCACACTTGTAATTATTATACATTTTCTGGGTAATTTGTTTTAATTCTTTGACTAAGGAAGGTGGTGAAATCACTTGGACGTGTTCACCATAACTCAAAAGCAAAGCTTTCAATTCATAGTTATTTTTGACTTCTAATTCAATTAAAACAAAGTCACTTTCTTTCTCTTTTAACTTCTGCGAACCATGAATAGGTTTGGATGCAATGTATGGATAAAGAGAAGCACTGATCTGTAAAAGCACCTTTGAAACAGGCTCATCCTTTAACAAAGTCACACCAATAACGTCATCAAAATAATCTTCAAACTCGATACTTGGGTCTTGATATTTGTCAATCAACTCATTACAAGAGATAATTCTATCTAGAGCTACATTAGTCAGCACTTCAAATCCATCCACCTGACCGAGTAAAAACCAACGGTTATTGAACTGTTTCAAATGATAAGGTGAGATTTTTATAACCTCCTTTTTTTTCTTCTTATAGTTTTGATATTCAACTTCAATAGTCCGTTGATACCTAATGGCATTATAAATCGGAGTAAAAAACTCCATTCCTTTTAAAAATGGATTGTACTGAAAAGAGACATATTTATGCTCGCTTTCATCTTTAATATTCGGCAATTGACTGTCAAGACGCGCTTTTAACTCATGAATCCATTCAAAATCTGGCAAGCCTTCAAATCGTGATAAGACTTCAAGCGCTTGTTGAAGCTGTAGCTTTTCTTTAGGTGTAATTTCTTGCTTGTTAATCGAGAATTCTAAATCTTCATAGCGATAGAATACTTTCCTTCCATTTCGAAAACTTTTAATAGGAGCGTTATATCCTTGTTCACTTTTCATAAAACGGATATCGTCATAAATTTGTCTTCGCTTTACTCCATCAGCTTGGCCAGTAAATTCATAAATCGCATGATTGCAAGCTTCAATTAGGTCTTCCAAATAATATTTTCTTCCCGAATTTGATAAGCATTTGTCGAGCGTGTTGTATCTTATAGTAGCGTGTTTATTAGTGCTCATATGGATGAATTAGGCTAAGTTTGATAAAAGTATATAATTAAAGATTCATTTTGAAATTTATCATTGAGTATTTAAAAGATCGTCTTCAGAAAACCCATCTCAGAAGAAGAAGAAGAAATTGTGTAACAATTTCTAGGGAGAGGAGCGCTAAAGCGCAGGGAGAGATGCCGATAAATCGGTAGGGAGAGAGAAAAGGAAGATAAGATGCCCAACTGAGTTTAGCTTGGTTGGGCTTTTTTATAGGCTATCGGAAATCCCCTAAAAACTGTGTAAATTATTTTTTCTGGATATTTTGGATAGACTCATTGGGTATAATCTAACCCACTCTCAAAAAGAGTTTAAAGTTGATTCAAAACAACACCTAACAACCTCTGCATAAATCAA
>DATGMY010000116.1:0-2419 GCA_035307005.1 Flavobacterium sp.
GAGTCCCGAAGAATATCGGATATTGAGAGAAAAAGGAACTGAAAGACCATTTAGTGGTCAATACAACAACTTTTTTGAAAAGGGACATTATGTATGTGCTGGTTGTGGTACCAGAATTTTTGAATCAACTACTAAATACAAGTCAGATTGCGGATGGCCTTCATTTGACAAAGCTATTGAAGGTTCGGTAAAATATACCAAGGACACATCACATGGAATGATCCGCACAGAAGTAACCTGTGCAACCTGCGACGGTCATTTAGGTCATGTATTTGACGATGGTCCAAAAGAAACCACAGGCATACGTTACTGTATGAATTCTATAGCTTTAAAATTTATACCCGAAGATTAATGTCTATTTATTTCAGGATCTGTGAAGTATGCTCTTTTGTTTTTACTTTTGAAATAACTTCTTCGATGATTCCTTTTTCGTCTATGATAAAAGTCGTTCGGTGGATACCATCGAATTCACGTCCCATAAACTTTTTTGGTCCCCAAACTCCGTATGCCTGAATGATGATTTTGTCTTCATCAGCGATCAGTGGATAATTCAGGTTATTTTTGGTTGCAAAGTTTAACTGACGCTTTTGTGAATCGGCACTTACACCAATGATCTGATAATTTTCTTTTGTAAAACGTTCGATGTTGTTTTGTAAGTCACATGCTTCAGCCGTGCATCCGGGAGTGGACGCTTTCGGATAAAAAAACAAAACAACTTTCTTACCTTTAAAATCACTTAAAGTAACGGTATTTCCGTTTTGATCTGTTCCTTCGAAATCCGGGGCTTTTTCTCCTGTTTTTAATGTAGTCATTAATTTCGTATTTTTGTAAATTTACAAATCATTTCTATATATAACAAATGACGAAAGCCGAAAAAGTCCAATTTGTAATTGATACATTGGAAGAATTATATCCCGAAGTTCCCATTCCTTTAGATCATAAAGATCCTTATACCTTATTAATTGCAGTTTTATTATCTGCTCAATGCACAGACGTGCGCGTGAATAAAACCACGCCATTTTTGTTTGCAAAAGCAGACAATCCGTATGATATGATTAAACTTTCTGTGGAAGAAATTGCCGATATTATCCGCCCTTGTGGTTTGTCGCCAATGAAATCTAAAGGAATTTACGGTTTAAGTAAAATTCTGATCGACCGATACAACGGAGAAGTTCCTGCTGATATGGCTGCTTTGGAATCACTACCTGCCGTAGGCCACAAAACAGCTTCTGTTGTAATGTCTCAGGCTTTTAACATTCCTGCCTTTCCGGTAGATACGCATATTCACCGGATGATGTACCGCTGGAATCTTAGTTCCGGTAAAAATGTGCAGCAAACCGAAAGAGACGCTAAAAGAATGTTTCCCGAGGATAAATGGAACAAATTGCATTTACAGATGATCTGGTACGGACGAGAATATTCGCCTGCACGCGGATGGAAATTAGAGAAAGACATCATTACCAAAACCATCGGAAAAAAATCCTTAATTACAGAATTACTTAAAATTCATAAACAATAAGGTGCTTGTTAAGGTCATTTTTGTCGATCAATCCCTGTTGTTAATCATACAAATCACATACATTTTTACAACCTAAAAATTGAGTAACTAAATCTTTTGTTATAATTTAGATGCCTAAAATAATTCGAATGAACTTTCAAAATACACGAGCATTCGCGCAATCATTGGACGCGCAGGACAAACTTTCAAAATATCAGTCAGAATTTGAATTTCCAAAAATCAATGGAAAAAAGACGATTTATTTCACGGGAAATTCTTTAGGATTAATGCCGAAACGCGCCAAAAATTATATCGATGATGTAATGAACGATTGGGCAAATCTGGCAGTAGAAGGACATTTTTATGCAGAAAAGCCCTGGTGGGATTATCACGAACGTTTCTCAGAACCATTGGCAGAAATCGTCGGAGCATTACCAAACGAAGTTTCTGTTATGAACACTTTGACCGTAAATCTGCATATGATGATGGTGTCGTTTTACAACCCTACACCTCAGCGTTTTAAAATAATTTGCGAAGAAAAAGCTTTTCCAAGTGATCAGTATCTATTACAAACTCAGGTTAAATTCCACGGATTTGATCCTCAGGAAGCCATCGTAGAAGTGCAACGCAGAGAAGGCGAGCATAATTTACGAAACGAGGACATTATCGCAAAAATCAACGAAGTTGGTGATGAACTGGCATTGGTTTTAATTGGCGGGATCAATTATTACACCGGGCAAGTATTGGATATGAAAACCATTACGGAAGCCGGTCACAAAGTCGGAGCGAATGTAGGCTGGGATTTGGCACACGCTGCAGGAAACATCGAAATGAAACTGCACGATTGGGAGGTTGATTTTGCGTGCTGGTGCAGCTACAAATATATGAATGCCGGACCGGGGAGTGTTTCGGGGTATTTTG
>DATGMY010000117.1:0-2541 GCA_035307005.1 Flavobacterium sp.
TAAATGTCGTTCTTTCCCTTGGGTTAAACCATCTTCCAAATTAATGCCAACTATTCCGGCAGAAACTAATTTTTCAATGTTTTGTGCCACTTCCAAAGGATTGTTGGAATAACCCGCTTCTATATCACAAGAAACCAACAAAGAACTGCTTTTTGCTATTTTCTTTACTATGAAAAACATTTCTTCAAACGGAAGCACTTCGCCGTCTTCATATCCCAGCATATTTGCAATGGCGTGACTCGAAGTCCCCATAACTTCTAAACCTGCTTTTTCTGCTGCTTTTGCACTGATAGCATCCCAAGTATTGGCAATCATTAAAGGTTGCTTTTGGTGATGCAGTTGTTTTAATTTTTGTACACTCATAATTTTTTGATTTTCTTATTCTCCTACAAGGTACCCTTTTTTGAGAAATAAAAAAACGAAAAAAAGGTTTTGGTTTTACATTCTAAACTTCGATAAATTCACAACCGTCGTTTTTTATAGAGTAAACCAAATAAAATTTTTACACTGTTCTGTAAGCCATATCCATATTTTGAAAAGCTTGTATGATGAGGTTTTTAGTGTTGTTCAATGTTAGAAAAGCAGTTTTTTATTGGTCTCAAATATAGTTCAAAACGATGCACTTTTAGTGCATCAACTTTAGTTTCTAAAAAGTTTAAGCCACAAATGGCACAAATTTTCACAAAATAATTCGTGTGAATTTGTGTAATTCGTGGCTACTTTAAAATCGGACTTTCAGTCCGAACTCAAACTATGGACTAAAAGTTCATAGTGGTTTATTCAAATAGATTGAGAGGGCAAAGTGTCTTTTTCCTATTTTTGTCAATCCAAATGGTTGTATTGATATTTTGTCAGTCTTTTATCTCCCGATTTCGTTAATATATTTTGTTCTACTCCCCATTTTAAATCCCTGCTTGCAGTAGCTTCGCTAATTTCTTTGAAATTTATCAGATAATCCTTTCTGCTAAATTCTCTGTTTTCTATAATGTTCTTGTACAATTCAATTCTATCAGGTGTTGTAAGTGTTCTGTTTTGGGCTGTTAGAAGATTCTCTAATGATTGAAGTATAATCTCTAACATAAACTCAATAAAAGGTGTAGAAGTTCCTGTTTTATCAGATTGAGAAAGTACTTTGTAATAAGTATCCTGATTAGCTTTTATAAGGCTTTCAATAGGCAGATACTCAAATACAGGATATTTCTGCATTAAAATAAGTGTTTGCCATAATCTTCCCATTCTGCCATTTCCATCTAAAAAAGGGTGTATAAATTCAAACTCATAATGAAATACACAACTTTTGACTAAAACAATATCTTCATCTGTTTTCAGATAGTTAAACAGCTCATTCATCAAACCTTTTACCATACCTCCACTCGGAGCAATATGCTCTACTTTAGAGCCTTTCACAATGCCTACATTTGAAGTACGGAGCTTTCCTGCATGATCAATCAGTCCGTTCATTAGAATTTTGTGAGCTTTTCCCAAATCCTTTAGTTGACAGGGGGTGAACTCCTTTAACTTTTCGTAAACCTTGATAGCATTCTGTACCTCAATGATGTCTTTTTTTGGAGCAAGAACCCTTTTATTCTCTAATAAAGCTGTGATTTGCTCCTCTGTAAGCGTATTTCCCTCTATTTCCAAAGAGGATTGAATTGTTTTGATACGGTTCTTTTTGCGTAGCTCTGTTGGAGGCTTATAGAGATGTGTAGCATTTATTTCTCCCAATTTCTCGGAAACAGCAACAACTAACTTTAAAATTTTATCTGTTATTTGATAAGGTGGCTTCATACTTTTATAGTATCATTTGATAGTATCACAAAGATATTATTTTTTGTTGGTTTGGTTATAGAAGTTTAAAATATAAAAGGACTGAAAAATCAGCCCTTGTTTGTAATTCGATTAACCGTTAATTTGTTGTACATTTTGTGCAACTTTTATGAAGTTCCCATTACTTCCAAACCAGCTTTTTCTGCCGCTTTTCACTGATAGCATCCCAGGTATTGGCAATCATTAAAGGTTGCTTTTGATGATGCAGTTGTTTTAATTTTTGTACACTCATATTTTTTTATTCCCTTACAAGATTCCCTTTTTTGAGAAATAAAAAAAACGAAAAAACGTTTGATATTCAATGCCTTTTTGTTTCTACATTCTAAACTTCGATAAATTCGCAATCGTCGTTTTTATAGAGCATACTAAATGCGTAAATTGCATTACTGAAGAGTTTGATACAAAAATAAATCCCGATCAAATCGGGATTTACTGTTGCTAAAGGTTATTATATTTTTCCATTTCCACTTTCTCGTCCAGACTCATTCCGCCCGGATTACAGCCCGGAAGTCCTTCGGGAATTTCAATGCCTTGTTGTTGAAAATGTTCTACCCAAACCGGAAAGAACTCATCAGAATCAGGCTCTTTGTAAGTCATTGGAAAGAGTTGAAAAAACGGTTGGTTATCGTTGGCGTATAAAAACGCATCGTACAACAATTCAGAACAATAATATTTACCGTTGTCATACAAAAAATCATCATCATAAGGAACGCC
>DATGMY010000118.1:0-4495 GCA_035307005.1 Flavobacterium sp.
TAAATTAACTCAATTTCATATTTTCTTTTTATTTTCGATTAATAATACTAAATTTGTATCATAAATCAGTGTTGGATAAATGGAGAAACTCAGTGAAATCACCGTATCGATTGAAACGAAGTTGACGAAACTTATGCAGCATCTGGAAAAAGTTGTTGAAGAAAATGCCTTTTTAAAAGAGGAACTTCTGAAACAGCAGACACAGTACAGCAATTTGCAACAAGAACATACTGAGATAAAAAATCAGTTGGAAGATTTAAAGGTTGTAAATTCGTTGTTGGGCAGTGAAGAACATAAAAGAGAAACAAAACTAAAGATAAATTCATTAGTTCGTGAAATAGATCATTGCATATCTCAGTTAACTAAAATCAATGGATAAACGGATATGGAAGAAAAGCTGAAAATAAAGGTAAGCATCGCAGACCGAGTCTATCCGTTAACTGTAGAACCCGGACAGGAAGAAGGGGTTCGTGCTGCGGTAAAAAAGATTGAGGCAATGACTGTACAACTGGAAGAGCATTTTGCAATGCGTGACAAACAAGACGTTTTGGCTTTTTGTGCTTTACAATTTGCTTCGCAAGTAGAACAAAACAGAATACAAAACGAAGAAGGTTTAGACGATTCAAAACAAAAATTAATAGAATTTAATAATAGTTTAGAAGAAATTTTATCGAAATACAAAATATAAGCAACAATCTATTTAGTTTAGATTGACACAATACTGCTCACATTAGATACTGTTTGATAAACTCAACACCAACAAATTAAAATGGGCGAAGCATTATCACTAAAGCATGCCATCTTTGAATGGATCCTTGAACGGTAAGATAGCTCAAAACTTGTTTATTTAGAGTTTATGCGACTCTCCTAATGTGGGCTTTTTTTATTTAACTATTTACAAATTAATGGAGACAATTATATTTATTATCAGTGCGATCATAGTAGGTGCAGGTTTAGGATTTGGTGTTGCAAAATACCTTGAAAAAAACAACGCATCTTCTATCTTGAAAAACGCCAAAAACGAAGCTAAAGGAATTCTGAAAGATGCCCGGGCAGAAGGGGAATCGATTAAAAAAGACAAAATTCTGCAAGCCAAAGAAAAGTTCATTGAACTGAAATCCGAACACGAACAAATCATTTTGTCACGGGATAAAAAAATAGCAGACGCCGAAAAAAGAACCCGTGAAAAAGAATCGCAGATTTCCAGTGAATTAAACAGAGCAAAAAAAGCTGCAGAGGAAAGTGAGAAAAGCATCAAAACGTATGAAAGCAAACTTTCCCTTCTTGAAAAAAAGCAAGAAGAAGTCGACAAACAACACCGTATTCAGGTAGAAAAATTAGAGCAAATAGCCGGTTTAACTGCCGATGAAGCAAAACAACAACTGATAGAAAGCCTGAAAGAAGAAGCCCGCGCTCAGTCTATGGGCTTTATACAGGATACCGTGGAAGAAGCTAAACTGACTGCACAACAGGAAGCCCGAAGAATCATTATCAATACTATTCAACGTGTAGGAACCGAAGAAGCAATTGAAAACTGCGTTTCTGTTTTCAACATTGAATCAGACGATGTGAAAGGACGTATTATTGGTCGTGAAGGTCGTAACATCCGTGCGCTGGAAGCTGCCACAGGAGTGGAAATCATCGTTGACGATACTCCGGAAGCCATCATTCTGTCTTGTTTTGATCCCGTGCGCAGAGAGATTGCCCGTATGTCATTGCACCGATTGGTAACCGACGGACGTATTCATCCGGCGAGAATTGAAGAAGTGGTCAACAAAACCACAAAACAAATTGATGAGGAAATTGCAGAAACAGGAAAACGTACCGTCATCGACTTAGGAATTCACGGATTACACCCTGAATTGATCAAAATGATAGGACGTATGAAATACCGTTCTTCTTACGGACAAAATTTGCTGCACCATTCACGCGAAGTTGCAAAATTATGCGGACTGATGGCTGCCGAATTAGGTTTGAACGTAAAATTGGCAAAACGTGCCGGTTTACTTCACGATATTGGAAAAGTACCGGAATCAGAAAGTGATCTGCCACACGCTTTATTAGGAATGCAACTGGCTGAAAAATATGGTGAAAAACCGGAAGTTTGCAACGCTATTGGAGCACACCACGACGAAATTGAAATGACTTCATTGATTTCTCCTGTAATTCAGGTTTGTGATGCTATTTCCGGAGCACGTCCGGGAGCACGTCGTCAGGTTTTGGATTCTTATATCCAGCGGTTGAAAGACTTGGAAGCGGTTGCTTACAGTTTTGGAGGTATTAAAAACGCTTACGCTATCCAAGCTGGTAGAGAATTGCGTGTGATCGTGGATTGTGAAAAAGTTTCAGACGAAGTAGCTTCAAACTTATCGTTCCAGATTTCACAAAAAATTCAAACCGAAATGACTTATCCTGGTCAGGTAAAAGTAACTGTAATCAGAGAAACAAGAGCAGTGAATATTGCGAAATAATAGAAACAAAAATCCCGAACATAATGTTCGGGATTTTTTTATGTCTTAAAATATCAACTTATAACCCTGACTTCTGATATTTACAATCTGAATTGAATCATCCTGAGAGAGTTTTTTTCGGAGTTTTGTAATGAAAACGTCCATACTTCTTCCGTTAAAAAAATCGTCTTTTCCCCATATTTTAGTGAGGATTACAGAACGTTCAACAACTTGATTGTGGTTGTTGAGAAGTATATCCAATAATTCGGCTTCCCGGTAAGTCAAGCTAAAAAAATCATTTTCAATTGTGAGCGTTTGTTTGGTATAATCAAACGTGTATTTTCCTATGGATTGTATTTTTGCTTCTTCAATAAGATGAAACCTTCCGACAAGTGCCTGAATTCTCACAATCAATTCTTCCATACTGAAAGGCTTTTTGAGGTAATCGTTGGCTCCACTTTGAAATCCTTCCACCACATCCTGAACCTGCGATTTGGCAGTTAAAAAAATAATCGGAATATGTTTATTTATTTTTCGGATTTCTTTGGCTAAAGTAAGTCCGTCTTTTTCGGGCATCATAATATCGAGCACCAAAACATCGAACATATTGTTCAAAAAGAGGTCAAGAGCCTCTACTCCATTGTTAGCGACAGAAATTTCAAAGTTTCTCGTTTCAAGACTTTCTTTGACAATCATTGCCAAAGTCTGTTCATCTTCAGCCAAAAGCATTTTTATTTTACTCATAATACAATTCTGAAAGTTGTGTTTTTATCCGACTTCAATTCGATGGTTGCATGATGTTTTTCGATAATATTTTTGGTATAATACAATCCGATTCCGAAACCTTTCACGTTGTGTTTGTTTTTGTTTGGAATACGGTAAAACTTATCAAAAACCATTTTCTGATGTTCTTTGGAGATTCCGTTGCCGTTGTCTGAAACTTCGATAATTGTTTCTTTTTCGGAATGATTAAAACGGATATTTATTTCATCTCCTCCGTATTTTATGGCATTTTCTATTAAATTGGAAATCGCATTTTCAAAATGGAAAATATCTGCATTGTATATAAATTCATTAGTATTACTGATAAAAACGATAGTTTTTTCAGTATTAAATTTATGCTTCTCAATAGAATTTCTAATCAGTTGGATTAAATCCGTATTTTCTTTTTCAAGAATCAGATCCTTACTTTCCAATGTGGAGGTTTCCAGAATCTTTTCTACCAAAATTTTCAACTTATCGAGTTGTTGGGAAGAAACTTCAAGGTATTTTTGATTCTTTTCGGGGTCGTTGTCTTCATTAAAGCTCCGCATTCCTTCCACTGCACTCGTCACGGTTGCAATGGGCGTTTTTAATTCGTGGGTAATGTTGCTGATAAAATCGTTTTTGATTTCTGAAAGTTTCTTTTGTTTTCGGATAATTCGCAACAAATAAAACAAACTGAAAATAACCGCACCACTCAACACGAGCGAAAGTGAAATTCCCACTATTCCTTTTTTAAGCGTTATCCAAAAAATATCCGGATAATGCAATTCTATCGTGCCTTCTTTGGGAAGTAATGCGGAATTTGAAACCGCTGCAAAAGGAAATCTGATGCTGTCTGAGATTCCTAAAGAATCAATTGAATTTTGAGCACTGTCTTTCTGAACCAGAAAGTAATCAAAACGAAAGTTTTTCCGTTCTAATTCTGTATCCATCATTGTTTGAAACTGTGAAAAGTAAACACTGTCGTGTGGGGTAGACCAACCTAACTGAAGAAAAGAATTTTTAAATGTTACATTTTTTAAACTGTCTATTTCCCTTTTTCCGCGAAAAACAGAAATTTTTTGTAATTTTCGGATAGAATCCACAAATACCGGAACACTCTTTTTTATAGTTTCTATATATTTTCTCAGCTGTTCATCATATTCGGGAAATTTTTCAAGTTGTTCAAGCGAAAGATCTTTATGAACAATGGTTTTATTATACTCATTAAAATTCGTTTTTAATCCTGTTGATAGTGTATCCTCCTGAAAAACAAGTTCAATCCTTGTCATTTTGGAAAG
>DATGMY010000119.1:0-13995 GCA_035307005.1 Flavobacterium sp.
CGCTACATTTGATTGTAAAAGTTCGCAGGTTTTTTGCAGTTTTTCCTCCACTGCATCGCTGCTTTGGAAAAGGTCTGTTAAAGTATTCTTTAATTGTTTTAAAGTCATGATCTTTTTTTTGTAAATTTACAAAATCTTAAAACAAGACCAAAAGCGAATGTTTCAGCGTTACTTATATAGTGTATTATTAACCGCAACCTTACTTTTCTCCAATTTAGGGTTGGCAGTTAATATTCATTATTGCGGAAACATTATAGAAAAAATCGAACTTGGATACGCTTCATCGATGAGTTGTGATGAAGAACTGGAGGAAAAACCGTGCTGTAAGGAAAAAGACGAACCGGTTGATAAAGATTGCTGCAAAGACGAAACCATCACACAAAAAACAGATGAGGTTGCGGTAAAAGTTTTCCCGTCACCACAATTTTCGGAATTTATGATTCCGGCGATATACAGTCTTCAGCCTTTGGTTCTTTCAGAAGTACGTCTTCCCAAAAAGATCGAAGCCGCTTTTCATTGTGAAAGCAATGCACCGCCTTTATACAAATTATACCATCAATATCTGCTCTACGCATAACAAGACATTTTTTTCGCAAAAAAGAAATGTTTAATTTAGTTATGCAATTTTATGAAATATACTTTATTGGTATTGTGTGCGTTAAGTATGCAATCCGTTTTTGCTCAGGATACTTACAGGGGCAAAGTTTTAAATACAATGAATAGTCCTGTGGAATCTGCACAGGTTATGATCAACGATAGTGTGGCTGCAACAACAGACCATCACGGAATATTTGAAGTAACGTTAAACGAACCTTCCATAGCGTATATTTATGCCGTGGGATACGAGGTTTTTGAAGCCGAATTCAACGATCCGGAACATTATTATTCCTTAACCATTCAACCCGAAGATGATTTGAGTGAACTGGTTATTACCACCAGCAAAAGAAATACGCAGCGTGGACAAGGGGCAACGAATACACAGATTATGAACAGCGGCGAATTACTGAAAGCTGCTTGTTGTAATCTGGCAGAATCCTTTGAAACCAATCCTTCTATTGATGTGAATTTCTCAGATGCTATCTCAGGTTCCAAACAGATCAGAATGTTAGGTTTGACGAGTCCTTATATTTTGATTGCCGAAGAAAACATTCCGAGTGTCCGAGGTGCTTCACAGGCGTATGGTTTGTCGTTTACACCGGGAACCTGGGTCGAAAGTATTCAGGTAACAAAAGGAGCGGGAAGTGTAGTAAATGGTTTTGAGTCGATTTCCGGACAAATAAACACCGAGCTGATCAAGCCGGGCAACGACATTCCGTTTTTTCTGAACTTATACGGTTCTACCGATGCGCGTTTTGAAATAAATGCTCATATCAATGAAAAGTTGTCGGATAAATGGAGCTCTTCTCTTTTTGTGCACGGAAATACGCGTGTAAAAAAGAATGATATGAATCACGATGGTTTCCTCGATAATCCGTTGGGAAGCCAGATCAATGTGATGAATCGCTGGCAATATCAAAATTTAGAAAAAGGTTGGATTGCTTTTTTGACCGCTCGTTATATGAAAGATGAAAAACAAACGGGAGAAATTGATTTTGATAAAAACATCCACAAACTTAGCACTGATAAATGGGGTTCTGAACTGAATACAGACAAATTTGATGTTAGTGCGAAAGTTGGTTACGTTTTTCCCGACCAGCCCTACAAAAGTTTTGGTTGGCAAAATGCGTTCAGTTATCATCGGCAAAATTCCTACTTTGGTTTAAATCAATTTGACATTGCTCAAAGAAGTATTTATTCCAACTTTTTATACAGCTCTATCATCAGTAATACGATGCACAAATTTTCGACCGGAGCAAGTTTTATGTATGATGATTATACCGAATTTGTTGAAAATTATGGAGCAAATCATTACGACAGAACCGATACGAGCTACGGAGCATTTATGGAATATACCTATGATAATATGGACAACTTATCAATGGTTTTGGGAATACGTGCAGACAATTCCAATCGTCTGGGTGCTTTTGTAACTCCGCGTATGCATTTGCGTTACAATCCGTGGGAGAAAACCACTTTGCGCGTGTCTGCGGGACGTGGCAAGCGTTTGGCTAATATTTTTGCCGAAAACCAATACCTGTTTGCAAGTTCCCGTGAATTTCATATTAAAAATGATGGAGGAAAAGCTTATGGGATGGATCCTGAAATTGCATGGAATTACGGATTGAGTTTGTCGCAGGATTTTTTGTTTTTGAACAAAAATGCAAACATCACGCTGGATTTTTACCGTACCGATTTTCAAAACCAGATTGTGGTGGATTTAGATCAATCTGCACGTTCGGTAAATTTCTATAATTTAGAAGGAAAATCGTATGCCAACTCATTTCAGGCTGAATTAAATTACAACCTTGTCAAGCACTTAAATTTAAGAACAGCTTATAAATATTACGATATTCAAACAACGTATGGCGATAAAACTTTAGAACGTCCCTTGCAGGCAAAACACCGTTTGTTTGCCAATCTGGAGTTTTCTACTCACGAGCACAACGGAAGCTACTGGAAGTTTGACGCTACCTGGAATTGGTTAGGCAAGCAGCGTTTACCATATACCGGCGACAATTCGGCAGAAAATCAACTGGCTGATTATACCAATCCGTTTTCTACAATAAATGCGCAGGTAACCAAAGTGTTTTCGGAAACGTTTGAAGTGTATGTTGGCGGAGAAAATATTAGCAATTATCGTCAACATCGTGTTATTTTAGGGGCTGATGATCCTTTTGGCAATGAATTTGATAGTACTATTGTTTATGGTCCGATTTTTGGGCAAATGTATTATGCAGGTTTACGGTTTAAAATTAAATAGAAATGAAGTTCGTTGCCTTTCTCACAAAGGAAGACGTTCTATTAAAATTTTTAATTACTTTAGTAACTCGTAATTAAGAACAGTTTATTTAAATTTAAAATACAGACAAAATGAAAAAATATGTAATAATGATGCTGGCGGTTTTGGGTGTTGCTTTTTCAAGTCAGGCTCAAGAAAAAAAGAGTAAAAATGCCAAAGCAGATGTAGAAGTAAAAGGAAATTGCGATATGTGTAAAAAGCGTATCGAAAAAGCAGCTTTTGGTGTAAAAGGAGTAAAATCTGCCGATTGGAATGCGGAAAACCAAAAACTTTATTTGATTTTAGATGAAAATAAAACCGATGTTTTAAAGGTTCAAAAAGCAGTTGCCGAAGCCGGACACGATACAAAAGAAGTAAAGGCTTCACAGGACGATTACGAAGGGTTGCACTTTTGTTGTAAATACGATCGTGAAGAATAATAAAAATTGAAGTTAAGAAGCCGTTTCAAGATTCATTTTGAAACGGTTTTTTATTTTTTTAAAATGCTGACAATGAATTTATAAGATGGCTTAACTTTCAGAATTATTTTTAAAAAGCTCATTTATTTCTATTTGAAATATTTTTGCCAGTTCAACTATATATTTTGTTTTTACGTCAGTCTTTCCATTTTCCCAGTTCCCGTAAGTTTTTCTGTCTATACCTAACATTTCTGACATCTCTTGTTGAGAATATCTTACTTGTTTTCTCAACCTTTTCAAATTTGTACCTACTATCATTTATATAAAATTTTCTTCAAAAATAAGTATAAAAATGTATACAGTAAAGCCAATATATTGGGCAAATTTTGCCTAATATATTACCCTTTTTCCAGACAAACCTTAAAATGATTGGTCGTAAAAATCTTCAAGTATTGACGTAAAAGTCTTAAAATAGCCTGTTTGATCTTAAAAATCAATCTTTTCAGCTGTGCCGTATCCGTTTATAAAACTTTGGAGGATTTCTACATCTTTGTTCGTGTAAAACAAGGAAGTTCCCGGCAAACCATCCGTTTTTAGCAGATCGTTTGTTTGGAGAATTCTTTGGGTTTGCAGTGCGATCGCTTCTCCCGAATCGATGATTTGAATGTTTTCCGGAACTACGTTTTTCAGAATCGGTAATAAATAGGGATAATGTGTGCATCCCAATACCAGATAATCGATTTGCTGATCAATCATTGGGGTAATATATTCTCTCAAAAGTGTTTCCATTTCTTTGGAATATATCTGACCTTCTTCGATAAGCTGAACAATTTTATGCCCTGCCTGATTGATAAAAGTAATGTCAGGAAAGTGTTTTTGAGCTTCGGCATATTTGTAACTGCTAAGGGTTCTTTCAGTAGCAAGCACACCTATTTTTTTTGTTTTGGTGCTGAGAGCAGCCGGCTTTATAGCCGGTTCTATTCCTATAATGGGAATTTCATAGATACTTCGCAATTCTTCAATCGCATTGGTAGTTGCAGTATTGCAGGCAACGATGACCAGTTTTACATTGTTTTCTAAAAGCCAGTCAATGTTTTTTACAGAAAGGGCGATAAGCTCCTCTTTCGACCTTTGCCCGTATGGAGCGTGAGCACTGTCGCCTATGAAAATGGTATTTTCGCAGGGGAGCAGCTTGTGTACCGCAAACCAGATCGTTGTTCCGCCGATTCCTGAGTCAAATAAACCAATAGGTCTTGTATCGTTGTTCATAAAGACAAAAATAAAAAAACTACCTAAAAGTTTAGGTAGTTTAATGTTGTTAGTTGATGAACTTTTAGTTTATATTCAACTCTTTTTTTACATCTGGCATAATATCCGGACCGTCTGCTAAGATAACTCCTCTGCCAATGGTTGAATCTAATACGAATTTATATCCTTTTGCACGTGCAACTTTGTGAATTGCCTGTTGTGCTTTGGTAAAAATTGGCTCGGTTAAAGACAATTCTTTTTTCTCTAAATCTTGTTGCGCATTTTGTTGAAACATATACAGTCTTTGTTCCATGTCTTGCAATTCCTTTGCGCGGGTTTCGTTTAAAGCATCGCCTGCTGTTGCAGCCTCTTTTTGGTAACTTTCAGCTTTTTGCATATACTCATTCTGCATTTTTTGTAAATCAGCTCTGAGTTTCTCCTGCATTTTGGTTAATTCATCCTGAGCAGCTTTTGATTCCGGCATAGCGGGGATCAGTTCTGAAATGTTGATGTGAGCAACTTCCTGTGCTTGTGCCACGTTCATTCCTACAATCATTATTACTGCTAAAAATAATTTTCTTAAATTTCTCATTTTGATGTTTAATTTTAAATTGACTTATAAAATTTTCCTGCGAAGGTAATAGATTATTTTTTATTTTCTAATTCTTTTTTACGATCTTCAGCTTCTTTTAACTTTTGTTGTCTTTGTTCTTCGATTTTTTGTTTACGTTCTTCTGCCAAACGCTGACGATCTTCTAATATTTTTGCTTTTCGTTCTTCAGCTTCTTTTAGTTTTTGGGCTCTTATTCTTTCAGCTTCTTTTTTGCGTTCCTCTATTTCTTTTAAGCGTTCTTCCCGAATTCTTTCACGCTCTTTTTTTTCGGCTTCCAGTTTTTCCATTCGTTCACGGCGCAGTTTTTCCTGAGGAGATTCGGAAATAGGGTTGGGGGCTATGCTCTCGCTTAGTGCCTCCTGTTCTTTCTCTTCTTCAAGAAGTCGCTGGCGGTGTTCTAATTCTTCCCGTTTGTTGCGCTGACGCTCCTTAACGTCTAACTGACGCTCCATTTCTTCCTGCTGTGCAATCTCTTTTTTGGAAAGTTTGGTTTTGTTGCGGGCTTGTTCTAATCTCCGCAAAACCTGATCTGAAATTTCATCAGCTCTGTTGACATACATTACCGCTGCTTCGCTACTGGTCGATTTGTCAATGACCATTGTATAACGTTTTCTTTCAGCTATTTCCTTTACAATGGTGTTGATCTGATCTTGTATCGGTTTTGCTATGGACAAACTTTGCCGGAAGTAATCGCCGTCTTTGCTGTTGTATTTTTCCTGTTGAAACTCCAGTAATTCTTTTTCGATGATCTGGATATCTTCTTCCTTCTCTTCGATAAGTTGCTGGGTCAGCAATGGTCGTTCTACATTGAGCTGGTCTTTGAGATCTTTAATTTCCTTTTTTTTGCGTTCAATGACTAATTGCCACTCCGTATCACGTTTTTGTAATTCTTTGTTAGCTTCCTGATACTCCGGCATTTTTCTCTTAATAAAGTCCGAGTCGATAATTGCAATACGACCCTTTTGAGCAAAGGCTACATTGCACAAACAAATAAGTAAAAGAGAAACTAATTTTTTCATAATAACCAAATATTCAAAAAATGTGCCATTAAAACTGCTGACCTAAAATAAAGTGCGTTTGCCATCCGCCTATTTGAGTTGTTCCTGGTACTTTATCGAATCCGTAACCGAAATCAATTCCAAGTAAACCAAACATTGGCATGTGCACACGAACACCGGCTCCGGCAGAACGCTGCAATTTAAAAGGATTGTAGTTTTTAAAGCCTTCATAAGCCGCTCCCGCATCAACGAAGGTTAAAACGTACGCACTCATCTGACCTTTTAATGATATAGGATAACGTAATTCTAAGGAGAATTTATTGTACACTGTACCGCCTATTTCTCTTTCGTACCCTAATTCATTGTCATATTTTCTTGGAGTGAGTGAGTTGTCATCGTAGCCACGCAATGCTACATTTTCCCTTCCGTCAAGAGTATAATTCATCATTCCGCTTCCTCCTAAATAAAAACGTTCAAAAGGAATGATTCCGCGGTCTCTGTTGTAAGCACCCAAAAATCCGAACTGACCTTGTGTACGCAATACTAATTTGCCTGCAATAGTCGTGTACCAGTCAGCTTTAAAATTGATTTTATAATATTCCAGCCAATTAAACTTCTTTTGATTCAGTCTATCTTCATCCACAGCAGCATTGCGATAATCAGACACAGGCATTCCATTTTCGTCAATATAACTTCCAATCGGAATATCAGCACCTGTTTGTGGGTTTGTTTGCAGCTGAGTTGTTTTTTTCTTATATTCTTCCAGATCCGCCAATCCTTTGTAATCTACATTGTTTACCAAAGAATACGGGAACGTGAATTTTCCGGATACACTGAAATAAGCTCCTGACTGCGGATAGATTGCCGGCATAATTCCTCCGCGGTTGTCACGGGATAATTCAATGGTATAGGCTAAGTTTTTAGACGAACCATTACTAAAGGCAAAAAGAGGTGTATTATAGTTCTTTAACTCATAATATTGGAAACTCAATGAATGCGACAATACGAAATATTCATCAGGAACCAGCAGGCGTTTTGCCATACCAACAGTGGCTGTCGAAATGTTTAACCCCTGATTTCTGTCCACATCTCCCGAATTCCAGTTGTAATAGCTCTGTCTTGTATGCGAAACCGAACCAAACAGTGAAGTAGGGCGGCGTCCGCCAAACCAGGGCTCAGAAAAACTTAAACTGTAATTCTGGAAATAGGAAGCTGCCTGCAAACGTAACGACATCTTCTGGGCATCTCCCATAGGGAAGGGCTTGTAAGCATCTTTGTTAAAAATGTTTCTCGCAGAAAAGTTGTTGAATGATAAAGCAAGTGTACCAATAAAAGTACGTCCACCGTAACCACCCTGAACTTCTACCTGAGATTGTCCCTGTTCTACCACCTGATATTCAATGTCAACTGTTCCTTCCTGATGATCCGCGTTTTTGATTTCCGGGTTCAATGCAGAACCGTCAAAGATTCCCATACTTCCCAGTCGGCGGATGGATTCTATAAGGTCTGCTTTTGCCCATTTTTTTCCGGGAACGGTTGTTAGTTCACGTAAAATAATATAATCGTGGGTTTTATCGTTTCCGGAAACTGTAATATTATTGATATGTGCCACGGGACCTTCCATAATTCTAATATCGAAGTCGATGGTATCGTTGCGTGTGGCGGTTTCTATTAAATTTACCTGAGACCAGAGAAAACCTGCATTCTGGTAATGGTTTTCAATGTTGACAGCGTCAGGGTTTGTATGGTCTTTTACCTGTTTTTCCAATAAAACGCCATTGTAAACTTCGCCTTTTTGGACACGAAGTGTATGACGCAGATACTGATCCGGAAATTCGGTATTTCCAATAAAACGTATGTCTCCGATGTAGTATTTCTTACCTTCTTCCAGATCAATGTTGATGGCAACATCATTCTTTTTAGGGTTGTATTTTACCGATTCGGAAATAATGCGCGCATCGCGGTATCCTTTTTCTTTGTATGCATCAATAAGGTTGCCCAGATCGTTTTTATATTCATTTTCGATGTACTTCGATGGTTTAAAAATACGCATCGGGTTCAACGGACTTCTCTGCTTGGTTTTCTTCATTGCTTTACGCAGTTTGGCATTGGTAAGCTGCGTATTTCCGTTGAAGTCTATGCCTGAAATGCGTACTTTTTTTCCTTTGTCAATGGTAATGACCAAATCAGCTGTTTTCTGATCTTCATGCAGTTTTTGTTCTACCGACACTTTGGTGTTGAAAAAACCATCTTTCCGGTATTTGCTGGTTAGATAGTTTTTGGTCGTGGAAATAAGATTCTCGTTGATGATTTTCCCCTCGGCAATTTTAATGGCTTTTTGTTTACTGCCACTGGTGGTTGTATTGGGAACAGCCAGTTGTAATTCTTTCAGAATTTCCTCTCTTTTTGCTTTTTTCAAACCAATTACTTCCACGTCTTTCAATCGGGGAAGTTCATTTAGATAAATTTCAAGGTCGATGACATCACCTTCTACAGAAGATTCATATACAGCAATATCGCTGAAATACTTGGTCTTCCACAGCTTTTTAATTGCATCAGAAATTTCGTCTCCCGGCAGGTTGATGATTTGCCCTTTTTCTAAACCGGCATACGTAAAAATAGTCAATTCGTTGAAATGATAATTTCCGGTTACTTTGATTGATCCCAAACGATATTGCCTTGGTGTGGCTTGATTGGTTTCAGAGGGGAACACCTGCTGCTCGTTGGTGTCGGGAAGTGTTTGTTCTGGTATTGTTACAGGTTCTTCCTGTGCATTTGCAATAACAAAACTAAACAGTAAAGGAAAAAGGTATTTTAATTTTTTGCGATGCATTATCTTAAAAATTACTTATTGATTTGTTCACTTGTTTTACCATATCGGCGTTCGCGGTTTTGATAAACCGTCAAGGCTTCCAAAAGATGCTCATCTGAGAAATCGGGCCAAAGAACGTTCGTAAAATACAACTCTGCATAGGCAATCTGCCATAACAAAAAGTTACTGATACGTTGCTCTCCGCTTGTTCTGATCAACAGATCCACGTCGGGTAAATTATGGGTGTAAAGATGCTTATTTATAACTGATTCGTCAATAGCATCAATTGAAATTATATTATTTTTAACTTTGTCGCACAATTGTTTTGTGACTTCAATGAGTTCATTTCTAGAACCATAGCTTAGTGCTAAAGAAAGTGTTAAACGAGAATTGCTTTTGGTTTTTTCCAAAACTTCTGTTAATTCTTTCCGAACCGATTGAGGTAATAGATCCAAATTGCCGATTGCATTGAGTTTTATGTTATTGTCTTGTAAAGTTTTTAATTCTTTACGCAGAGCTTTTACCAATAATTTCATCAGCATATCAACCTCAAATTTTGGCCGGTTCCAGTTTTCGGTAGAGAAAGCGTACAGAGTCAGGAATGGAATTCCCAAACGGGCACATTGTTCCACAACACGCTTCACGGCAGTTGCACCGTTTTCGTGACCTATGGTTCTTAAAAAGCCTTTCTGTTTTGCCCATCTTCCGTTTCCATCCATAATGATGGCAAGGTGCTGGGGAAGTTTTTCCGGATTTATATTATTCTCTTTCATTCTTTATCTTGGCGCACAATAACAAGGGTTTTTCCCAAAAGTATAGGAGATGTTGATTCCTGAAAAAACATACCAGTCTTTGGTGTTTACATTTCCAAAAGGCTGAATGCTGGTGGATGGATTAGCGGGATTGTTTCCGTCTAAATTGTCGGTAAGAGCATAACGCGCACCTACTTCCGCACTGATAACCAACCGTTTGTTGATCAGGGCTTTTACGCCCAAAGTAACCGGTATGGCAAGTCCATATTCCGTATCTTTTTCTGTTTGTCTCCAGTATTGGTTGTAATAGGTTTCTTTGTATGAAAAACCGGCAATTCCTGTATGAACATAAGGTGTAAATGCAAACCAGTCGTTATGGAGGTCAAATTCAAAAAAGTTGAATTCCAGTCCAAACACCAGTTCGTTCAATGTATTTTTTGTTTCCAATCCACGGGCTTTTCTAAACGGCATATCCGAGTCGGAATCTTTGCCCGAAATCGGCATATAGGTATAATTAATCCGCCACGAATGTCTTGGACTTTTATTCCATCGATATTGAAAACCATAGCCCATATCCGTAGGGTTGATATATTTTGTGGAACCTATATCTCCAATGTAATTAGATGCACCCACAGTAACTCCCAGCTCATGAATCTGAGCTTGAACTGTGCAGGCACCTAAAAAAGCTGATATGATCAATAGTTTTCTTCTCATAATAGGATTAATTTGCAAATATACTAATGTAAACCAATAATTTTAAAAATATAATAGATTTTCCACGAAGTGATTAATTTCTTTTGTCTTCTCCCCAGAGTAATTTGCTTCGCAGCGTCTTTAAAAAAGTGACCGAAGGAAACTCTACCATATTGACCGTATGGTTTGCCAGAGCAATTTCAATATATGATTCATTGCTGATGGCAGCGGTTTCCGAATCCAGAGATAATAAAAATTCCGGTTCCCGGCTTTTTATTTTCATTCCTATTTTGCTTCGGTCATTGATAATCAACGGGCGGGTTGTGAGGTTGTGCGGTGCTATGGGGGTTATAACCAAACAATTGCTGTCGGGAGTAATAATCGGTCCGCCACAGCTGAGATTGTAACCTGTACTTCCGGTAGGCGTGGAAATAATGATTCCGTCTGCCCAATAAGTGGCTAGATATTCATTATTAATATAGGTTTCTACCGTAATCATCGAAGTACTGTTTTTCCGTGCAATTGTGATTTCGTTCAAGGCAAAATTTACCGAAAAATCGGCAGCTTCTTCCGTAACCGGATCCAGTGTCAACAAGGTTCTGCGCGACAAAGTGTATTGATTGGAAAACAACAACGGGATTAAAAAACCGATGGCGTCCTGTTGTACATTTGCCAAAAAGCCCAACCTGCCGGCATTGACACCTACAATGGGAATATTTTTACTTTTGACAAAATTAGCAGCACGCAGCATTGTTCCATCGCCACCAATGCTTACAAAAAATGAAGTGTCGTCATCGATATCGTTATGCGATGAAAACGTTTCATAGGTATAATCCAATACATTGTTTTCCTGTAATAGTTGATAAAAATCTTTTTCAAAAATTACAATTGCGTTGTTTGATTGTATCGCGCGCACTAATTTTTCAACAATTTCTTTATAATTCGGTTTGTAATTTTGTGCGTAAATGGCAAATTTCATCTTTCTAAATATTTAAGTATTTATCCAAATAGGCCGAACGGTCTTTTAATTCGTTCAGGTAAATATCCTGATTGTGTTCTGAAACGATGTCATAACCAAAACGTCGAAATGTCTGAATTATTTCATTGATGTTGCCCGATGATGCTTTTAAGGTAATCTGAGCACGGTCGTTCTTGAGATCAGACAGAAAAATTCCCAAAAGTTTACTGTTATTGGTTTCAACAATTTGAGCAATCTCGCTGATGCTGTAATCCATATAATGTTTTTCAACCACAATACTCAATCCGGTTTCTTTCAAAAAAGGCGTTTCTTTGAGAAACGGAAAGATGTTTTCATAAAGATAATAACCCGTATATTGGTTTTTTTCATTTAAAACAGCGAGAACGTTACAGTCAAACTGGGCAAACTTTTCCAATACTTCAAACCATCCGGAATCTTTTCTTACAAAATAAGGAAGAAGTGAATAGCGGTAATCGCCTACAGTTTTGGTTTGTGAAGGAATCACATCAATGGCAGCCAGAGATCCCATATAAATACCATTTTCGATCACAGGTAAATGACTGTAAGAGGTTTGCTCAAGCAACGGGACAAGTTCTTCAAACCTTGTGTCGAACGTGACCGGCTTAAGTTTGTGTGATATTAAGCTTTGTATTTCTGTCATAAGTACTCAAATTCATTGCAAAATAATCAAAATTATCGGGACTAACGCGAATTTAGTTCGTATTTTTGTTGGTAAATTTCTATCGGAATGACAAAATTATCAGTTAATATCAATAAAATAGCGACCTTGAGGAATGCCCGCGGAGGGAATGTTCCTGATTTATTGAAAGTTGCTGCAGATGTACAACGTTTTGGAGCAGATGGCGTTACGATTCATCCACGACCAGACGAACGCCACATTCGTTATCAGGATGCACGCGATTTAGCAGGCATCGTTCACACAGAATACAACATTGAAGGGAATCCGAAGGATAACTTTATGAATCTGGTTTTGGAATGCAAGCCTACGCAGGTTACATTGGTGCCCGATGCTGTGGATGCCATTACTTCCAATGCAGGTTGGGATACGATAAAACATCAGACTTATTTAAAGGAAATTATTTCGGAATTTCAACGCAACGGCATTCGTACTTCCATTTTTGTAGATCCGGTTTTGGAAATGGTCGAAGGGGCAAAAGCAACGGGAACCGACCGTATTGAGCTTTATACGGAAGCATTTGCCCATCAGTATGCTCTGGGAAATCACAAAGCGATTGAACCTTATACAAAATGTGCCGAACTGGCAAATGATCTCGGTTTGGGAATCAACGCCGGGCACGACTTGAGCCTGGATAACATCCGTTTTTTTAAAGAAAATATTCCCGGATTGCTGGAAGTTTCCATCGGTCACGCATTGATTTCCGAAGCCCTTTATTTAGGTTTGGAAAATGTGGTAAATCTTTATAAACAAAAGTTGAGAGGTTAGTTTTTAAAGAAAACAAAAGATATTTTATAAATAAACCTTGTTATTGTTAGAACAATAACAAGGTTTAAGATGCTAAAAGTTATTTCTTTATTGTTTTTTTATTCATCGTCCTGCCGTCTTTGGTTTCGATATTTATAAAATAAATACCGCTTGCAAAATGGGTATGTATTTCACGAACAGCTTGTGTTGGTTCTGAAACTGTTTGAATGATTCTACCGGCGTTGTCAAAGATTTTTATTTCTTTTATAATCTCCTTATAATCTTCTACAAAAAAACATTCTTTAAACGGATTTGGATAAACTTTTACAAATTGCTCCAAAGGCTCTTCTACGGATAAAGGAGCGGTGCTGTAATAAGCTTTGTTTCCTGCGTCGTTTGTGATGATTAGCATTGTTTCAGTTCCCGAATTTATTATCTCAAAATAAAATAAATGTGAAAGGTGATCCTGATAAAAATTCATTTGTCTATTCATCATTGTTATATCTTCAGGGGTTGTCCACCCGCACATAATCAATTGATAAGCAAATTGCTCATCAATAAATTTAAAATAATTTTCCCCTACCTCTACAGGTCCGATAAAACCCACACAATATTCTCCTTGAAGCACATATTCTCCAGTTGGAACTCCGTTAACTTCATCGTGTTCTATTTTAAACCGCCAATCTTCAAATCCATTATATGGTGGAATATTAAAAACAACATTGTTTTCTTCAATTTTTTGTAAATACCATACAGTCCCAAAATATTGGAATCCGGAACTTTGCGCCCTCCCCAATAAGCTTATAAAGGAAAGTAATACTAAAAAAAATAAATTTTTATTCATAACATTACTTAGATTTTAAATTATGGTCTGTAAATATAAATATTTCGTATTTATGAAACAAATTTTGTTTTATATCAGCAAAAAAAGCGTTCGTCAAGTTTTTGTATATTTGCATATAAGCAAAGAACTATGCTAATGAACAAACAGCAAGAATTAATATATGCAAAAGTGGAAGGTTCGGGAAAACCGATGCTTATTATTCACGGTTTTTTGGGAATGTCTAAGAATAACTCATAAAAAATATATTTTACGATCTTAACTATGTGAAAGCTCAAAGGTGTTTGAATGTTTATTAGTAAAAAAATAATAGAATGG
>DATGMY010000120.1:0-2455 GCA_035307005.1 Flavobacterium sp.
GAAAGCGGATTTTTTGTCAACGAATTTAAAAGCAACGAAAGTTATAAGTACCACGACGTGTCTGTCATTTCGCCCGAAATTTTAAAAGACAGCATTTCACAGGAAAATTACGAAGGAATTTTATTCATCCCGAAAAAAGACGAGCTGAAGGATTACGAAAAATCCATTGAATATGTTTCTGACGGCAGTCCGAGTTTAGGATTTATTGCCAAAGTTGAATCAATGCTTTCCGATAAATTAACCCGGCAGAATTTAAGCTCAAAAGGTGTAGATACGTTGATTTTAGATCAATCTAAAATTGATGTAACCATGCACCTGACCAAAGCTTCGGGTGAAGAAACCGTAAAAGGTCTGAACGAAATAAAAGTAGCCATTGGTTCGGTATTCGGGTATCTGATCATGATGTTCATCATTATTTACGGAAATATGGTAATGCGCAGTGTGATTGAAGAAAAAACAACCCGTATTATTGAAATTATCGTTTCGTCTATAAAACCCATTCAACTGATGATGGGAAAAATCATCGGAACCACACTTGCGGGAATATTACAGTTTACCATTTGGGCGGTTGTAGGTATGATTTTATTGGTGGTGGCAAATACTGTTTTGGGACTGGAAACAAGTACACCTACTACAGAAATGGCACTTCAAACGTCAAAATTCCAGGATATACAGCTTTATCTGAATGAGATAGCGAAACTACCTTTGGTGAGTTTAGTATTCTATTTTATTGTTTATTTTATCGGCGGGTATTTTTTATACAGTTCATTGTATGCAGCCATTGGTGCGGCGGTTGATAACGAAACCGATACACAACAATTTATGTTTCCCGTAATAATGCCGCTAATGCTGGGCGTTTACATCGGTTTCTTTACAGTAATGAACGAACCACACGGAACGGTAGCTACTATTTTTTCGATGATTCCGTTTACCTCCCCGATTGTGATGTTGATGCGTATTCCGTTTGGCGTACCTTTTTATCAGATTGCACTGTCTGTTTTCCTTTTATTTGCTACCTTTATAGCTATTGTTTGGATTGCGTCTAAGATTTACCGTGTGGGGATTTTGATGTACGGAACCAAACCTACGTGGAAAGAACTTTTAAAATGGTTGAGATATTAGTTTGTTTCAATTAATAAAAGCCACACGTATAAACCAAAATAATTTGTGTAATTCGTGTTTGAAATATCAGTAAATAATTTGTGTCTAAAATATTAATATGGCAAAAATTTTAATTATAGAAGACGAAGCGTCCATCCGAAGAGTGCTGGCAAAGATATTGTCCGAAGAAAACGAACAGTATCAGGTAACCGAAGCACCCGATGGCGAACAAGGTCTGGAAAAAATAAAATCAGAAGATTTTGATTTGGTCATCTGTGATATTAAAATGCCCAAGTTAGACGGCGAAGAAGTATTGCAGGAAGCCAAAAAACTAAAACCCGAAATTCCTTTTGTGATGATTTCCGGTCATGGCGATTTGGAAACGGCTGTGAATACGATGCGTTTAGGTGCGTTTGATTACATCTCAAAACCACCTGATTTAAACCGTTTACTGACTACTGTCCGCAATGCGCTGGACAATAAATCATTAGTGATTGAAAATAAGCGTTTAAAGAAAAAAGTCAGTAAAAACTATCAAATGATAGGGGAAAGTCAGCCTATTTCACAAATCAAAGAAATGATTGAAAAGGTTGCCGAAACCGATGCACGTGTTTTGATTACAGGTCCAAACGGAACCGGAAAAGAACTCGTAGCACACAATCTGCACGAAAAAAGCAACCGTGCACAGTTCCCTTTGATTGAAGTAAATTGTGCGGCAATTCCTTCGGAGTTGATTGAAAGTGAATTATTCGGACATGTAAAAGGAGCGTTTACTTCGGCGGTAAAAGACCGTTCGGGTAAGTTTGAAGCAGCCGACAAAGGAACTATTTTCTTAGACGAAATAGGGGATATGAGTCTGGCAGCACAGGCAAAAGTGCTTCGGGCTTTGCAGGAAAATGTGATTACAAGAGTAGGAGCAGACAAGGATATTAAAGTAGATGTTCGTGTGATTGCTGCTACGAATAAAGACTTGCGCAAAGAGATTGAAGAAGGTCGTTTCCGTGAAGATTTGTACCATCGTTTGGCGGTTATTTTAATCAAAGTACCATCTCTGAACGAACGCCGGGATGATATTCCATTGTTGATTGAACATTTTACAAAGAAAATTGCCGAAGAATCAGGAAGTACATCTAAAGTTTTTTCCAAGGAAGCTTTGGAATTATTACAACAATATGATTGGACAGGAAACATCCGGGAGTTACGCAATGTAGTCGAGCGATTGATTATTTTGGGTGGACAGGAAATTTCAAAAACAGATGTAGAATTATTTGCCTCTAAATAGAATGAAGTTAAAAAAAATCAACGAAAACTTACAAAAAGCATTGATTGAAAACGGTTTAACAGAAGCTTCAAA
>DATGMY010000121.1:0-4132 GCA_035307005.1 Flavobacterium sp.
TTTGCCAGTTTTTTGCTTTCTGCCTGGGCAATCTTATTGACAGGAATGCCCGTCATCATTGAAACAACATCAGCTACGTGTTCTTCTGTTACAGTAATTTTATTATTTTTAGAATCTTCTTCCCAACGTTCCTGTGCAACTGCCAGTTCATTTTCAATACGTTTTTCATCGTCACGGAAAGCTGCAGCTTCCTCATATTTCTGACGTTTCACGGCATCGGATTTTTTATCGCGTGCTTCTTCCAGCTCTTTCTCTAATTTAAGAATATCTTCCGGAACATCAATATTGGTAATATGCACCCGTGATCCTGCCTCATCCAAAGCGTCAATAGCTTTATCCGGAAGGAAACGATCGGTCATATAACGGCTGGTCAGCTTCACACAAGCTTCAATCGCTTCTGACGTATAAATTACATTGTGATGATCTTCGTATTTTTCTTTGATGTTGTTCAGAATCGTAATGGTTTCCTCCTCTGAAGTAGGCTCTACAATTACTTTCTGAAAACGACGTTCCAAAGCACCATCCTTTTCAATATATTGGCGGTATTCATCCAAAGTAGTAGCTCCTACACATTGAATCTCGCCGCGTGCCAAAGCCGGTTTAAACATATTGGAAGCATCCAGCGAACCAGTAGCTCCACCTGCGCCAACAATGGTATGAATCTCATCGATGAAAAGGATAATATCGTCGTTCTTCTCAAGTTCATTCATCACCGCTTTCATACGTTCTTCAAACTGACCACGGTATTTGGTTCCGGCTACTAAACTTGCCAAATCCAGAGTCACCACCCGTTTATTGAACAAAATACGAGAAACTTTTTTCTGAATGATTCGCAAAGCCAATCCTTCTGCAATAGCAGATTTACCCACACCGGGTTCGCCAATTAACAACGGATTGTTCTTTTTACGACGTGATAAAATCTGTGAGACACGTTCAATTTCTTTTTCGCGTCCCACCACAGGATCCAGTTTCCCTTGCTCAGCCATCTCCGTCAAGTCACGACCAAAATTGTCGAGCACCGGAGTTTTTGATTTTTTAGCATTCGTTTTTCCTGAAGACGGATTATTAAAGCCTTCTGACATATTGTCAGCTCTTTCTTCATCCTCAAAGGCACTGCTTCTTGGTTGTTCAGACAAAAGTCCGGAATCAGACAGCAGGGCTACAAACTCAGCTTTTGCATTGTCGTAATCCACGTTGCACCGGTTTAACAAAATCGTGGAAGGGTCTTCGGTATTGCGAAGAATCGACATCAGGATGTGTCCCGTATTAACTGTTTCGGTCTTATAAAGCCTTTTTTCTAAAAAAGCTCTTTTCAAAGCATTTTCTGCTTGTTTTGTAAGATGAATGTTCTTTTTTTCGGCATTAATCATTTTGTTTGGATTCTCGGGAATCAACGCTTCAAAACGGTTTCTCAAAAAATCCAAATCAATGGATAGGTTTTCCAATATTGTAATGGCTTCTCCTTCGTTTTCGCGCAGGATACCCAACATAATATGCTCTGTTCCAATATAATCGTGCCCTAAACGTAAAGCTTCATCTCTACTGAAAGTAATAACTTCCTTTACTCTTGGTGAAAAATTGTCGTCCATTTTTTGTACTATTTAGGGTTTTTTGTTTTATAAATAGCAAAATTCATACCTTAAATATGTATTGTCAGTTTTGCTGTAAGACTAAAGTAAAAACAAAATTTTAAAAAACCTATTAACAGTAAGGTTTGTTTTCATTTTTTAAGGATCAACCACCTACTCTCTTGACTTTATAACCTTTGTTTTTGAGAAAATCTATTATTTTATCGCGGAAATTTCCCTGAATGATGATTTCTCCATCTTTGGCACTGCCTCCTACTCCACACAAGGTTTTCAGTTCTTTTGCCAGCGTTTTCAAATCATCGGCAGTTCCAACGTATCCTTTGATAACCGTTGCAATTTTTCCTCCACGGTTTTTTTTGTCTAAATGAGCTTCTAATAATTGTTCCTGAGGTTTTAATGTGCTTTCTTCTTCTGTATTTTGGTTTAAATCAAAATCTTTATTGGTCGAAAATACAAATCCGCCCAAATCTTCCAAACTCGAAATCTTTTTTGCCATTTTAACGATAAATTTTGATACCCAAAGATACATAAACTATGTTTAAACCTTATTTTTGTAAGACTAAATATTTACGATTTTGGATTTAACTATTTTGCATCAGCTTGTACAGGAAGTCATTGATGCTATTGGAACGAAACAACCTGCTAAAGCAAAGAAAAAAATAGAAAGTGCCTTTGACCTTTTAAACCAGATGATGGATACAACTGCAAGCGACAGTACGTTGATTTCCCTTTCAAAATATGAAACATTGCTAAAGGTGCTCCATAACAAATTAAAATAGTATTTTTACGTAAAATTACAAAGACTGATAAATGAAAACCATAAGAATTGCAGGTGTGCCGGAACATTTTAATTTTCCCTGGCAACTAACTATACAAGAAGGACTCTTTGATGAATCAGGAATAGATGTTCAATGGACCGATGTACCGCAAGGTACCGGAAAGATGTGTGAAATGCTGCGCAAAGACGAAACTGATCTGGCTGTTATTTTAACCGAAGGAATTCTGAAAGATATCGCCAACGGCAACGAATCATTTATTTTGCAAACTTTTGTACAATCACCTTTGCAATGGGGCATTCATGTAAATGCGCAAAGTCCGTATCAAAACATAGAAGATTTAAAAGGCACCACCGCAGCAATTTCACGGTTCGGTTCCGGTTCGGAATTGATGGCGTATGTCAACGCTTCGAACCACAATTGGGATTTTGATTCTTTAAAATTTGAAATTGTCCATACATTAGACGGAGCAGTAAAAGCACTTTCTGCCAACAAAGCCGATTATTTTATGTGGGATCGGTTTATGACACAGCCTATCGTAGATCAGGGAATTTTCAGACGGGTTGGCGTGTGTCCTACGCCCTGGCCTTGTTTTATGATTGCTGTACGCAAAACGTTTTATACCCACAACAAGGCAATGGTCGATCGGATGCTGGAAATCATCAACCAGACGACGAGTGAGTTTAAAATGATTCCGAGCATCGACAAAACCTTAGCAAGTGCTTTTGATCAAAAATTAGAAGATATTTGTCAATGGTTGCAGCTAACCAAATGGTCTCAAAAAAAGCTGAGCGAAGCAGAATTTCAAAAAATCAACCAGGATTTAGTTAAATACAAGATCATCGATCAACCTTTAAATTACACCGACGTGATTGTGTGATAGTGAATGAAGAAATCAAATGTAAAAATAGCTCGTTTTTTAAAAAAAATCCGCGTTCCAAAACCTTGGGACACGATTGTTATTTTACTTTTGGCACTTTTGATTCTCATTCCTGTCTTTATCATTTTACATCAGAATTTAATAGATCCGGAATGGCCGTTTCACCTCGACCGGATTTTACTTTTCCTGGCAATTACGGTATTGCTCACATACATCTTACGCTACATCAAGCGTTTTTTATTTTTTGTGGTTCTGGTTTATGTATCCATGCTTTTGTACGGAACTTTATTTGCCGGTTACGGTTTTAAATCGGTTTACGAAGATTATCGGGCAATGATTTATGCCATGAGCGATAATCCGAATCCACAGGATATTATTGTTTCCAAGCTCTTGCCTTTTCCCAATAAATCAAAAATTTTACGGGCAATTGAATACGACAATCCTCAGGTACGCAACTTTGCCTTAACGGCGACTACCAAGCATTTTCGCGGAATAAAAGGGTATCAGCAGTACCGGCAGACCATTCAGTGTTTCGCTATTTTTAAAGAAATACAGCTCCGGTGGAATTATGTCAACGACCCAAAAAACAGGGAATACATCGCTACTGCTTCGGAATCGTTGCAGCATTTTTCGGGCGATTGTGACGATCATGCTATTTTGATGGCAGCAGCTGTCCGGGCAGTAGGCGGCACGCCACGATTGATCCACACCAAAGAACACATGTATCCCGAAATGCTCATAGGTTCAAAAGCCGATCTGGAAAATATTATTTATCTGATCAAAGAAGTTTTGTTTGTAAAAGAAGCCAAAGGGCAAACCATACATTACCATATTGATGAACGCGGACAAGTATGGCTGAATCTGGATTATACGGCAAAATATCCGGG
>DATGMY010000122.1:0-6277 GCA_035307005.1 Flavobacterium sp.
CCTTGAACAACGATAGAAAACAGTACCACGATATAAGTTACTTCCAGCAAAACATTTTTGAGTTCCCCTGCCGAATTGGGTATGCTCATCACTAAAGCGATGGAGACCCCTCCGCGGATTCCGCCCCAAACCATCGTGGTAAGTGAGCCGCGTGTGTAGGTATTTCTGCGTAAAATGGTGCGTGCAGGTATAAAAATAGAAAGTGTTCGAGCCAGAAGTACAATGGCAATAGTAACAATACCCAATATCAACTGCTCGGTCAGGTCGGGAAGCATCAGCAGCTCAAATCCAATGAATAAAAACAAAATGGCATTCATGATCTCGTCGATAAGTTCCCAGAATTTACCTAAATAATCCCGGGTTACAGCGCTCATCGCTACCGCACTGCCGTAATTACCAATAATCAGTCCGGCGATAACCATAGCCAATGGCGAAGACACATGAGTTTGTTTTGCCAATAAAAATCCGCCCATGACAATGGACAACGTAATGAGGACGGAAACTTTATAATCATCAATTTTTTTCATCACATTACTTGCTGTAAAGCCTAATAACGCTCCTAAAAGAATTCCGCCACCCGCTTCGAGAAGAAATAATTTGGAAATAGACCCAAATGTAGCTTCAAAATTCGGATCGATGGCAAGTTTTAAAACCACGGCAAACATTACCACCGCAACACCATCGTTAAAAAGCGATTCGCCTGTAATTTTGGTTTCGATCATTTTCGGCACTTTGGCTTGTTTTAAAACTCCCAGTACCACGATAGGATCGGTAGGCGAGATAAGTGTACCAAACAACAAACAGTAAATATACGGAATGTCAATATTGAAGAAAGGTGCGATATAATACAACAAACCCGAAATGATAAATGCAGACAATACCACACTGATGGTAGCGTAGGTAAAGATTGAGAGTTTGTGTTCTTTTAAGTCTGAAATATTGATGTGCAGTGCACCCGCAAACAACAAAAAGTTCAGCATCGCGCTCATAAGGATTTCCGTAAAATCAAACGTACGGATCAATTCAAAAAACTGTGTGGTGGTTTCCGGAAAAAACTTGTCTCCAAGCAAACGGATGGCTACTGAAACCAGCATAGCAATAACCATAATTCCTATAGTCGCCGGAAGTTTTAAAAAACGTACATTTAAGTATGAAAACAATGAGGCTAATACAATTAAAACTGAAAAAGTATAATATAATTCCATAAATGAAGTGATTTCCGCAAATTTACATTAAAATTATTATGAATGTCCGTTTTGTAACCTAAAATGCTGTTTTAATCATTTTTGAGACAAAATTAACTGTTTAGATAAAGTGTAATTATTTGATTTTATACATTTATTGAATATCCGTAAGGTATCATAATACAATTTTTTTTCGATATTTTGTCATTCCGACGTCCCGATAGCTATCGGGAGAGGAATCTATTTGATTATCAGAAGATTCTTCACTCCACTACGTTTCTTTCAGAATGACAAAGCGAAAGTTATTACTAATAGCGGATATTCATAATACATTTTAAGAATGTTGTGGATTCTCAGGTTTATCGAAAACAACCATTAGGCAAATAAGCGAATATTCATATTATTTATTAAACAGAGGTGTTGAAAAATAAAAAAATGTTTTTTTGTAATTATCTTCAACTTTTTTTAAATTTAAGTTTGCAAAAAAAATGCCAATCAACAGCAACTTTAAACCTGATACGATGTTAGAAATTATACAAAAATGTTATCAAAACGAGCACCTTTCCTGTCAGGATCATCAAGCGATTTCTAACAAACATCAACAAATAAAGTGCGGGAAGGGAACTTTTTTGCTGCAGGAAGGCGATACTTTGAACCGATATTATATTCTTATGGAAGGTGTAGTCCACAGTTATGTAAATGATGCCAACGGAAACCGGATTACCATCGACCTTTTTCAACCGGGAGAGGTGGTTATTGATGTCAATGCGTTGTTTCAGCATAAAAAAACGGTAGAAAACTGGCAGTGTCTTACAGATTGCACGTTGTTGTCTATCACATTTGAAGATTTTCAGGAATTGTTTCACAATATTTACGGTTTCAGGGAATGGGGACGTAACTGGATGGCAAACGCGCTGTTTGAAATGAAAGAACGCAGTATGGAAATGATTACACAAACTGCCACCGAACGTTATGCACGCCTGATCAAACAAAAACCTTTTGTTTTTAATTACGTTCCTTTAAAATACATCGCTTCTTATCTGGGAGTTACTGATACATCGCTGAGCAGGATCAGGAAAGAATATAAAAATTTGAAATAAAGATGATTGAAAAGTATTGGAAAAACTTGTCTTATGGCAAGTTTTTTTTGTGCGTGTATGAGTACTTTTGGATAGAACTAAACAATAAAATAAAGATTATGGCAAAGATTCACGCTTATTTAAATTTTAACGGAAACTGTGAAACGGCATTTAAGTTTTACGAAAAAGTATTTAAAACAGAAAACATCGGGATACATCGTTTTGGCGATATGCCGGCAGATCCAAATTTTCCGATGGCAGAAGAAGACAAAAATAAAGTAATGCACACAGCGATTATGATCAACAAAGATGCAATGTTGATGGGATCGGACTGTGTTGAAAATTTCGGACACAAAGCCACCTCCGGAAATGCAACGTATATTATGCTTGATACAGATACGGCAGCAGAAGCTAAAGAACTGTATGACGCATTGTCTGAAAATGCATTAGATATCGAGATGCCGCTGGGCGAACAATTTTGGGCAGAACTCTACGCGTCATTTCAGGATCAATTTGGTATTTTTTGGATGATTCATTTTGAAGGGAATAAAAAAATGAGTTAATATTCAGATGATTTTCTTTAACGATTATCGGAAAGCTTGTGCCAAAGAGAAAGTATCAACCCTTCGTCAGTTCGAGCCTGTCGAGAACTTATAAAACAACTTCTCGATATGTTTCACTGCGTTATGCTACCCGAAGCGACGTCTTATCTATACAATAAGTCTGCTAATATACTTTGGTACGAAGTTCCAGATCGTCATTTTTTCTTTAAAATGACGAAACGAATATTTACGTTTTAAGACAGTTTTATATGGCAGGGCTAAAGACAAAAAGGATCTGTAAGGTTGGGCACGTTTATTATAAAAGTAGCGACTGCCCAACCTGTCCTGTTTGTGAAAAATTAAAAGAACCTACTACAGGATTTTTAGCACTCTTTAGCAGTCCTGCAAGAAATGCCTTATTACATCAGGGTATTGATAGTGTTCAAAAACTTTCGACTTATAGTGAAAAGGAGATACTGAAATTACACGGCATCGGAAAAGCCTCTTTACCAATATTAAAATCAGTATTGGCAGAACAGGGTTTATCATTTAAACCTTTGGAAAAGTCCAAAGATAAAACTACGGGCATACCAAAGCCTAAGGACGTTGAGGGATATATTGCCGGTTTTTCGGGAGAAATCCAGAGAAGGCTTCATTTTATCCGTAAGATAATAAAGGAGAATGCACCCGAAGCGAAAGAGAGCATTGCTTACGGAATGCCTGCCTACAAGCTGAACAAAAAACCTTTGGTGTATTTTGCAGGATATAAAAACCATATCGGATTTTATGCCACACCTACGGGGCATTTGGAATTTGCAAAAGAACTCTCAAAATATAAGCAGGGAAAAGGTTCCGTTCAGTTTCCGCTTGATGAGCCTTTACCTGTTAATTTAATTGAAAGAATTATTCGGTTTAGAGTAATTGAAAACAATCAGAAAAAGTAATAACATTTAATAAAAAAATTATGAAACAGAAGATTTTAACCGTACTGTCCGTATTGTTCGGACTTTTGCTGCTCAACGGAGGGTTGAACAAATTTTTCAACTATATGCCTGTTCCCGAAGATATGGCAGAGGAAATGGTGAAAGATTTTGGTGCTATAATGGAAATATCGTGGCTGATGCCTCTTATTGCTATTGCTGAAATCATCGGAGGATTGCTGATTATTTTTCCAAAAACAAGAGCTTTGGGTGCTGTGGTTATTTTTCCCGTAGCGGTGGGGATTTTGCTCACTCATATCTTTGTCGATACCAGCGGACTGCTTATTGCTTTGGTAATTTGGGCAATTCTACTTTGGATCATTTATGAAAACAGAGAGAAATACCGACCAATGTTTAAATAGAAAGATATGAAACTCACAGCAAAAGCAACACTGCAAATTCAAAAGCCTATTGATGAGGTTTTTAATGCCATTGTAAACCCTGAACATATTACGAAATACTTTATTTCGGAAAGCACAGGACGTATGGAAACAGGAAAAGAACTCACTTGGGAATTTGGAGATTTTCCCGGTAAATTTCCTGTAAAAATAATAGAAGTTCAGCCCGATAAATCCGTTTCGTTTATTTGGGACGAGGAGACTGTTGTAAACATTACATTGGAAGAACAACCCGACAAAAGCACGGTGGTAAAAGTTACCGAAGGCGAAAAAGAATTAAACGAGAAAAACCTGAAATGGCTTACGGACAATACGTTTGGTTGGGGAAATTTTCTTGATTGCTTGAAAGCCTGGTTGGAATATGGAATAGTGCTTAGAAGAGGCGCTTTTGATTATATGAGAAAATAATTATTAACCCATCAAAACGAAAACAAAATGGCAAAACAAGTTTTTATTAATCTGGCAGTAAAAGATTTACAAAAATCCATGGATTTTTATACAGCAATAGGCTTTACAAACAATCCGCAGTTTTCAGACGACACAGCAAAATGTATGGTATGGAGTGAGCATATTTTCGTTATGCTTCTGACACACGAAAAATTTGCAAGTTTTGCAACCAAACCTATTGCAGATACAAAATCAAACGTAGCAGGACTTTTTTCATTGTCGTTAGAGAGTTTAAACGAAGTGAATGATATCATGACCAAAGGGCTTCATGCAGGAGGGGCAGAAGTCGGAGAAATGAGAGATTACGGTTTTATGCAACAACGAACTATCGAAGATCTTGACGGACATACCTGGGAATTGTTTTATATGGATATGTCAAAGATCCCGACCGAAGAAACAAATTAAAGGATATGAATTCAACTAAAATAACGATTGAAACAACAATCAATGCAGACACAAACAAAGTTTGGGATTATTGGACAAAACCCGAACACATTACAAAATGGAATTTTGCTTCTGATGACTGGCATTGCCCCAAAGCTGAAAATGACATGATAGTTGGAGGCATCTATACTGCACGAATGGAAGCCAAAGACGGTAGTTTCGGTTTTGATCTCAAAGCAGTTTATGATGAAATTGTTCCTTTTGAAAAGATTGTTTATACTATGGAAGACGGGAGAAAGGTTCTCACAACTTTTGAAAAAGTGAATGATAAAACAAAAATCACCACAATTTTTGAGGCAGAGAATCAAAACCCTGTTGATATGCAGAAAGCAGGCTGGCAGGCTATTTTGGATAATTTTAGAAGATACGTAGAAACAAACTAAACTAACAGCTATGAAAAAATTACAATTCAAAACAAACATCAATGCTCCCGTTGCAAAGGTTTACAACACGATGCTCGGATTAGATAACAAAGCAACCTACGAAGCCTGGACTGCCGAATTTAACCCGACTTCTACCTATGAAGGAAACTGGGAAAAAGGCTCAAAAATTCTTTTTATCGGTACAGGAGAAGATGGGGAGAAAGGTGGAATGGTTTCTGAAATTGCAGAGAATATTCCAAACAAATTTGTTTCCATTCGTTCTTACGGAATTTTAAAAGGCGATACCGAAATTACCGAAGGAGAAGAAATCGAAAAATGGGCAGGCGGACTGGAAAATTACACCTTTGAAGAAAACAACGGGATCACGACAGTTACTGTGGACGTTGATATGACAGATGATTATATTGATTATTTCAATGAAACCTATCCGAAAGCGTTGAATAAATTAAAATCAATACTTGAAAGTTGAAAATGTCCTTCAAGTTCGTTTGACAGGTAAAAGGCTCGGTACATAGAAAGGCTGAAAGCCTTTGATATGATTAACGTAAGGCAATGCCTTACGATAGAATCCGAAATCCAATATGTGCCCTGAAAGGGCTACATATGCTATATTAAATACTGATATACTGCCCTTTGACTTCGTCGAATCTTGGATTTCGGGGCATATTTTCTTGTAACACCTTTTCCCAATGCGTTGCATTGGACTATTATATTATGCCCCTTTCAGGGTGTTGTTGTAAATTTCAGCATTGTGCTATATGTGTAATGAATAAGTTTTTACACACGATTTTAGAACAACACAAAACTTTTAGCTATGCCT
>DATGMY010000123.1:0-3571 GCA_035307005.1 Flavobacterium sp.
TTGTTTTGGATTACTCCTTATGCGATTCTTACTGCCAGCAGACGCGGATGGCTGACCCGGGGTTTATCCTGAAAAAGTCATCTTCATATATTTTTCAGAAAGCAACTTTGACAATGTCAGGTTGCTTTTTTGTTCTTTTAAAAAGTAAAGCGAAAAAAGAATTAAAAAAATGAAGAATAGCATTAAAGTGGAACGTGCACGGCACAATCTGACACAAGGCGATTTGGCGGAAAAAGTAGGTGTTTCGCGCCAGACGATAAATTCCATTGAAACTAAAAAATACGTTCCTTCGGCAGTTCTGGCATTAAAAATCGCTCAGGTTTTTCAACTTCCTTTTGAAGAATTGTTTCAACTGGAAGAGGATGATTGATTATTGAAAATATATTTATATATTTGATTTAAAAACAATCTGATAATGAAAACAAAATTATTATTACTTACAGGATTTTTGGGAATTACATTGACATCTTGTGATAAAGAGGAGGCTGTTTTTTATCGTTTTGACGAGCCCGCCTTTACTGCAAAGCAAAAGCAATGGGAAGAACAGAACATTAAAAATTACAAATTTGACCAGTATTATATGTCATCCGCCACCGGACCGGTTGAGGAAACAATTGTGGTGCAAAACGGAGTAGCTTCTTCTAATGAAGATATGCATTCTGCATTCATTGGAACGATTTCTGATGTTTACACTCGTGTATTAAATGATTTTAATCAGGGTAAAAATAACCCGCAACTTCCCATCTATGGGATAACAGTAGATGTAAAATATCATTCCGATTATCATTTTCCGGAAGAAATCAAATTCTCTACTTCATACAAAGAAGATGTTATTGGCGGAGCGTGGTATGATTTGAAAATATCCAACTTTGAAATTTTAGAATAAAAAAAACCGGAGACTGATCTCCGGTTTTTCATTAGTTTATTTTATTTAGTTGATAATGGTCTTTTAAGGCGCCATCAATCTCGTTCCCTTCCTGATCCAGATGAATCAGTGCGTTTTCAATTACTTTTAGTTTTACGTCAACGTCCTCGCCATCTTTCAGATGAACTATACTGCCATTATCGTGCCACATAATTTCGCCCTCACTTTCGGCTGTAAAATCTTTATTGATGTATTCCGCAGTATGAGTAAACGTTCCGTCTTGATTTAAGACTATTGTAGTTTTAATTCCTTCACAATCAGCACAAGGCAACACTCCTTCATACGTTCCAGACCAATCCAACGAATTTTGTGCATTGTGTTCCGAATCTACCAAAATATCGTTTTCCATAGCCAACGAATCTGTTAGCATTGTTGTGTCGGTAGCATCTGCTTTTTTGTTACAGGATACAATGGTAAAACCCATCAGTATTCCTGCTAAAATTATTCTTTTCATCATTTTCTAATTTAGATTTACTAAAGATATTACAATAAAGATGCCAAAACTAAAAACATCCGTCTTTTCAATGGTTACAAGAAGTTCAAAACCAACAAAACTTCTTTTTTTGGATAAAAAAGTACGCAATATGCGAATGATTTACCCAAAAAACATTGATCTAAGCATCATAAAAAAAATCCTGCTGTAAAAACAACAGGATTCATTTTAGAATTTTCAACCGTTCACAATTAACTTCCCGGATATCCGTCTAAATTAGAGATTTGATCAATATATGGTTCAATTGGCGACCAATCTTCCACACTTAATCCTCTCAAATCCAATGTTGCACCGCCTGCCGCTGCTGCACCCGGTGTAGAATCAAGCAATGCTCCCTGAGCCATTAATTCTCCAAGAACGGTAATATCGGTCACTCCTGTAGCGCGCATATTGATACGGTACATTGATGTAAAATTTGCGATAGTAGCCATTCCTGCATCGCCAAAAGGTACTTCTCTCAAAATAATCTCTTTGATTCCTGTATTTCCTACAAGCGGGCTGATATCTGTAATTCCTCTCGCCGTATTTGCATTAAAATAAGTCAATGTAGTATAACCTGAAAGGGGACTTAAATCGGTCACATCGGTATCATTCATTCGTAGATAGTCCATTTTCTTCAATCCACCGATAGGCGTTAAATCGGTAACTTTGGTTGCTCCAAAATGTAAATACGTTAAATTTTCGGCATATTCCAAACCGCTAAGATCTGAAATCTCTCTTATATTTCCATTAGGAGTGATGTCTCCCTCTCCGTCAATTTCCAATTCTGTTAAATTCAAAATATTTTCCTCTGTTACAGCATCATTTTCTGACAAGCCTAATGCTAATCTCACTTGAACCGCAAGACGAGCATCGTTAAAATGAATTTCTTTTACTACAGGATCATTGTCGTCATCGTTATCGTCATCGTCGTTATTGTTGTCATCATCAACATCAACTTTATCGGTTACAATACTGTCATCACTCGAGCAAGAAGTAGTGATGAAAAGCATAAAGAAAGACAACATAAAAAGGATTTTCAGACTTTTTTTCATGATAAAAAATTTAATTGTTTTAATTATTTATTGTTTAGATAGATATACTTGTAAAGTATTGGTTTTGTATTATTGTTTAATGCTTCGCTCAATGTAAAATAATTATTATCGATGTCAAAAGCGACGGCTTCTCCTTGCGGTTCTCCTGCATAAGGAGCTTTTACAGGAGTTTGAGCCAAAGTTTTCCACAGATATTGATTGGGATTGTGTTTCCAATAGAAAATATCCTGACGGTTTTTAATCATGATTTTTGTTCCGTCTAAAGAAACTGTTCCTGCCGAAGCATCTCTAAAAGAAAACACCCCTGCTTTGTACATGGTGTTTACACTTTCTGTTTTGTAAGGAAAAGGCAAAACATACAACGTAGATAAATAATCTCTTTTTGTAACGAGATAGATGTCTTTTGTAACAGGATCTACCAATAAAGATTCCGCATCGTGGCTTCCATCCGGATAGGTAAGATTTATTCTCGATAAATCTTCCGGAGACCATTGGATATTTCTTCCGTAATGTTCGGAATCATATTGCGGCTCTTTAAATCTATAGATTGCATAAACCGACCGAGATTCGCTGTTGTCTCCAATATCGGCAATATAAACGTAAGGTTCTCCTGTAACGGAATCAATGGTAATTTCCATATCTTCCCAGTCCAAATTTGAAGTTCCCATAATGGTATATCGAGCCATAATTTCACCTGTTTTGGCATTGATTAGAAAAAGAATGTTTGCATTACCAGAATCGTTGTGACTCCAAATCATATCCTCGTTTTTAATTGAAAAAGCAAGACCTGAAGCTTCTGAAAGAGCAACTTCTCCTTTTTCCTGAGGAACAGGATTGAAATCCTCCGTAAAAGGCATACTGAAAATTTGATAATCCGTTGTAAAAGGAACGTGTTGTTCCCAATTGTATGGGGCATCAACAACCACATCATCACTTTCACTATCAGAACTTTCGCAACCAACGAAGAAAACAGACGTCATCAAAAAAAATATCCAGTGTATATCCTTCATCAAAAATTATTTATTAGCAGCCTCTTTTTTGAAAAGGCTGCTATTTTTGTTAGAAAACAAATTAGTTGCTGCCAAAAGCTCCGAAATATTCCTGAGGAACCGGCGGCGT
>DATGMY010000124.1:0-14645 GCA_035307005.1 Flavobacterium sp.
AACGTTTTCTGTAATAATCTGTAATCTCTTTGGCTGAGAGTTCAAATTCATTGGTTAGAAACCAAAATTCTTTGCTTTGTTTTTCGTTTTTGATTACTACCAATCGAAAATGAGTTTCTGCTTTTTCTTCCCGATAATGCAGATTCCCCCGTTTGTTTTGGATAGGTTTTCCTGTGTAAAGCTTTACTTTGCCGTCTTTCACCACTTCCCAATCATCCCATTTTTGAGGCTTTTTTTCATTAAGAAAAGATTCTATTTCTTCAAATTTGCGGCTTTCTTTGCTTCGGATGATGAATTTTATCGATTTTTCTTCAAAATCTTTCATTGCTCTTGTAGATTGCAATCCTCTGTCTATCACGTAAATATTATTTGGAATCAATCTTAGAAAGCCTTTCAGAGATAGAACTTCTGCATACTTTTTCATCTTCTCCTAATCCGAACAAAGCTTTGAATCCACTACTGTTAAAGGTGTCTTCTAAAGTACGTTGGCTCAATTTTTCATTGTCGAAAATACAGAAAAAAGCAGGTAGAACATCTTTTTTCCGTGCAAAACCTTGCTGTAGTAATCCACTTTGGTAGTTGCTGAAAGATGGCTCAGAAGTGCTTCGGGAATAAATTCTAAAACTTGTTTGAGTGAAATTTTGTGGTCTTTGAAAACTGACATAATTAATTGATTATTAGCTATAAAGACACAAAATAAAATTCAAATAAATAATATAAATATTTGATGATCAAGTAATTCAATTTATATGGTTAAAAAAACAAAAAAAGGCAGAAGAAAAATCTTTCGACCATGACTACTCATAAGCTCCTTATTTTTTGGTTATTCATTTAAGAATTTTTTCAATAAAATGGAGTCCTTTTTCTATTTCCATTCTATAATTCGGAAAGTAAAATAATTTATTATTGGTGGATTTTAGATTATTTCCCATTATATTTGTTTTCCAAAAAGAAAAAGAAAAATGTTTGACATTACAGTAGATTGGAAAGAATCTTTGCTTATCCTGTTAGGATTAATCGTCATCATTCTGTTATTTTATTTGTTTAACAGAAAGTCGATTGCAGAAGAAAAGCAGGCAGAAAAATTAATAAAGGAGCGTTGGGAGCAAGAACGCTTAGCCAGGCAACAACCTGTCGCACCGCAACCCGCAACCCGCAAGGCAACCCCACAAACCCTTCAGGCTTATGAACGCTTGATTATTCTAATGGAACGTATGGAACTTCCGAAGTTGGCTGCACGCGTAGCTCCTATTTCTGATTTGAAACAGGATTATGCAAATTTTCTCATTCAGAACATTGATCAGGAATACGATTTTAATATTTCACAGCAGCTTTATGTTTCAGAAGAAGCCTGGGCATTGATTTCTACTGCTAAACAAACGATTATTCAACAAATATTGAAAACAAGTTTGCTGAAAGAAGTAAAAAATGCTGTGGATTTGCAACGCGAACTACGGAATATAAAAGAAATACATTCTGTAACCGATCTCGCAAAAAACCGTTTAAAGCAAGAATTTCATCAATTGGTTTAATTTTTGATAATGTTTTATAGTAAACCAACGTAACATCCGGGTAAGGGTTGTCTTTTTAAAAATCGTCAGTTTGAGTATCTTTTCGGAATGAAATGAAGAAAAATGTATAGAAAACGGTGTTTAAAAACAAATTCACGTTAAACTAATATATTGAGAATTATGAAAAAGATATTGTTTATTTTTAGTATTTTATTTTTTGCAGGTTGCGAATCGTCAGACACTTGCCACTGCGAAGTATTTGAAAATATTGGCACAGAAGAACAACCACAATTGCGCTATATTGGCTCTTTGGACGGAGACTGTGACCAACACATTAAAGAAGAAGATAAAATATATCAAACCGTAAGTTGCGGATCATAATAATCTGCCGTTTCAATGTATGAAACGGTTGATTTTTTCAGATATTTTTTGTAAATTCGCTGACAAACTTAGAATTCTTAAGCATTTACTATTATGAAATTTGGATTGATTCGCGAAGGCAAAACTCCTCCTGATAAACGTGTCGTTTTTTCACCTCAAGACCTTTTAGCTTTTAAAAACACCTACCCTGAATGTTCTTTTAAAGTAGAGTCTTCTCCTATTCGTTTTTTTAAAGACGAAGAATACAAAGCTTTGGATTTTGAAGTTTCAGAAGATATGACCGATTGCGATGTACTTTTTGGTGTAAAAGAAGTACCCGTAGATCAGTTAATTCCCAACAAAACCTATTTTTTCTTTTCACACACCATCAAAAAACAACCTTATAATAAAAAGCTGTTACAAACTTGTCTGGAAAAAAATATCCGACTGATAGATCACGAAACATTGGTAGATAAAAACGGAAACCGCTTGATTGGCTTTGGTCGGTTTGCCGGAATTGTGGGTGCGTACAACACTTTGCGTGCCTTTGGTATCAAATACGATCTGTTTCAATTAAAAAAAGCCGAAGAATTAAGAACTCAAAAAGACTTAATAGAACGCTTACAAAGACCTTATATTCCGCATATTAAAGTTGTTTTGACCGGAACCGGAAAAGTAGGAATGGGTGCCAAAGAAATACTGGACGGAATGAAAATGAAACAAGTTTCCGTTGAACAATTTTTAAACAAAGAGTTTGACGAGCCTGTTTATGTTCAGATTGATTACAGCGAATATTACAGACGAAAAGACGGTTCTGAAAGTTCCAAAGATGACTTTAAAGCGCATCCCGAACTTTATGAAAGTGATTTTGAAAAATTTGCAAAAGTTGCCGATATCTTTATCGCCGGACATTTTTATAAAGAAGGTTCTCCAAAAATTCTGACCAAAGAAATGCTCAACAGTGCTCACAACAACATAAAAGTTATTGGCGACGTTTCGTGCGACATCAACGGTCCGATAGAAAGTACTCTTCGCGCATCCACTATTGCTGAGCCGTTTTACGGATATTATCCTGCTACACATCAGGAGGTTGATATTGATCATCCTGCAGCAGTTGTGGTTATGGCAATAGACAATCTACCGTGTGAATTACCAAAAGACGCAAGTGAAGATTTTGGAAAAACATTCTTAAAAGACATCATTCCTGCGTTTTTCAACAACGATAAAGACGGTATTCTGGAACGTGCTACTATTTGTGAAAACGGAACGTTGAAAGAACATTTTGCTTATTTGGAAGATTATGTGAAGTAAGAAAACAGATTAAAACCACATAGTTAATTATAAAATGAGTCGTAATTTCACATTAAACATTCTCTTTTACTTCTTTTATGAAAGAATCTAAATGGCTCATATTAGCCATTCTTACCATCGTTTGGGGAAGTTCATTCATCCTCATTAAAAAAGGATTGAACGGGCTTGATCCAATAGAACTGGGAAGTGTACGAATGATTTCGGCTTCCGTGGTGATGCTGCTCTTAAAAGGAAAAGAAGTAAGTACCATTCCACTACGAAAGTGGAAATATGTAGCTTGCTCTGCCCTTTTTGGAATTTTTTTTCCTGCCTATTTGTTTGCGTACGCTCAAACCGAAATCGATTCAACCATCAGTTCCATGATCAATGCGATCACTCCATTATTGACATTAATTGTCGGAGCTGTTTTCTTTGGACTGCTTTCACAAAGACGACAATTTTTTGGTGTGCTGATTGGCTTTGCCGGTTGTTCTTTGTTAATTTTGACAGGAGCAGCGATAAACGCCCAGCAAAATTATCTGTACGCTTTGCTCGCAGTTGTTGCTTGTGCTTTTTATGCCATCAACATCAATTGGGTCAAGAAATTCCTGTCTGACCTTTCTCCTACTCAAATTGCGATGGGAAATTTTGCATTGCTTCTTGTCTTATCCCTGATAATGCTTTCTACAACAGATTTTTTCAGTCACATTAGTAGTGCCGAAACCCAAAAAGCTGTTTTATACACTTCCATTCTTGGAGTCTGCAGTACAGGTATTGCAAGTTTGCTGTTTTATAAACTGATACAAATATCTTCTCCTGTTTTTGCTTCTTCTACCACTTATCTTATCCCGATCGTTGCTTTTGGATGGGGAATGTTGGACAATGAAGGACTGCACTATTTACAGGTTTTAGGAGCTTTAATTATTTTAATTGGCGTGTATTTTTCAAACAGGAAGTAATAAAAATAAAGATATTTACTACGGAGCCAAACGTTCTATCTTCCAGTCCATATCTTCTAAAGTATAACGAATACGGTCGTGAAGCCGGTTAGGTCTTCCCTGCCAAAATTCAATACTGACAGGACGTACCAAAATACCTCCCCAATGTTTGGGACGCGGAATCAGATGTGCGTGTTCAAATTCGGCTTCAAGTTCCTGAAGTTTATTCAAAATATAATCATAACTTTCAATTACTTCGCTTTGCGGAGAAACAACCGCTCCTAACTGACTTCCTTTCGGACGGGAATGGAAATAATTCTCAGAGACAGCATCGTCCACTTTTTCTGCAATTCCCTTTATGATGACCTGACGCTCGGCTTTTGCCCAGAAAAAAGACAGACAGACATGCGGATTGGCTAAAATGGCTTTTCCCTTTTCTGAATGATAATTGGTATAAAAAATAAAGCCGTCTTCATCGTATTTTTTTAGTAAAACCACGCGTGTTTTCGGAAATCCATCCAAACCGATCGTAGAAACCGACATCGCATTTACCTCATCGGCAGCCTTGATTGCTTCCGCTTCATAAAACCATTTCTGAAACTGCATCATCGGATTTTTGTCCACTTCAGATTCCAGCAGATTATCTTTCTCGTACACTTTTCTATAATCAGATAAATCACTCATAAGTCAAAATTTAAACTTTTTCCCGTCTTCTGCAAGATACACTTTTTCAAAAACTTCTTTAGCTTCTTGCTCAAATAAAATCAAATTGTCATAACGGGTAGAATAATGACCTAAAATCAAATGATCTACTGCAGCTCTTTGAGCGATGGTTGCCGCCTGTTTTGCTGTGCTGTGCATTGTGTATGCGCACTTTTCCATATCTTTTTCCAAAAAGGTGCTTTCGTGATACAAAACAGTCGTGTTTTTTATCAGCGGAATGATTTCTTCATCATACAAAGTATCCGAACAAAACGCATACGATTGTACAGGATCCGGATCAAATGAAAGTTGCTCGTTTTTAATCAACGTACCGTTTTCCAAAGTTACATCACCCCCATCTTTGATTTTGTTGAAATAACAGGTTTCAATTCCCCATTTTTCACAAGCTTCAATATTTAATTTTCGTCTTCCGGGTTTTTCTTCAAACAAAAAACCGTTGGTATAGATACGGTGTTTCAATGGAATGGTTTTTACGGTAACTTTATCACTTTCATAAATCAATTCGCTTTCTTTGGAAGTTAATTCGTGAAAATACAGTCCGTAATTAGTGTATGAATTGGAATATTTAAGTTGTAATAAAATGATTTCTTTAATTCCTTTCGGTCCGTAAATATGCAAATCATTAGGACGGTTTAACAGCATAAAAGTCGAAACCAAACCAATCAATCCATAAAAATGATCCCCGTGCAAATGTGAGATAAAAATATGATTGATTCTTCCGAATTTGATTTTGTGTTTTCGTAATTGAACTTGCGTTCCTTCGCCACAATCAATCAGAAACATCTCATTGTTCAATTCCAGAACCTGAGCTGTAGTTTGGGAAATAGTTCGCGGAGTTGCCGAATAACAACCTAAAATATGTAATTTCATCATAAGCAAAAAAGAGACCGGTTAAAACCCCAGATCTCTTTCAATTTCTTCCATTTGTATCATATCAAAAGCTTCCTGCAGCGTAGGCACCACAATCATGGCATCGTCCACTTCGTCAAAATCAATATCCGCCACGATCACAAATGATTTTTTTTGACTCATTTGAAAACGAGCCAGTTCTTCAAAAGGGATTAGTGAACTTGGACGAATTTCAAAATCATCCAGATCAATAATAATGTTCTTATCGGTCATTGATGAAAGCTGCTCGCCGATTTGTATTGCTAATTCTTCAAAACTTTCCGAATCTTTCTTTATTATAATGGTAGTATCTTTATCTTCTGTTTTCATATTTTTTGTTTCTAAAAGTACAACTATTTTATTTTAGATGCCAATAAATAAATAACTGCCATACGAACAGCCACCCCGTTTTCCACTTGATTCAAAATTACAGATTGCTGCGAATCGGCAACATCAGAAGTAATTTCAACCCCACGGTTAATAGGCCCGGGATGCATCACAATGATTTCTTTATTCAAAGAATCCAACAGTTTTTTATCGACTCCGTATTGTTGAGCATACTCTCTGGTGGACGGAAAATAATTCACGTCTAATCGTTCGTTTTGAACACGCAACATATTTGCTACATCACACCATTCCAATGCTTTGCGTAAATTAGGTTCGTATTTCACACCTAATTCCGTAATATACTTCGGAATCAATGTTTTAGGACCGCAAACCATTACTTCCGCACCTTGCATCTGCAAGGCAAAAATATTGGACAATGCCACGCGCGAATGTAGAATATCTCCTACAATAACGACTTTTTTTCCGGCTACTTCGCCCAGATGTTCCCGAATGGTAAAACTGTCCAAAAGCGCCTGAGTAGGATGTTCGTGTGCACCGTCTCCGGCATTCACAATACTTGCCTGTACGTTTTTTGAAAGAAAATAAGCTGCTCCCGGATTGCTGTGGCGCATGACTACCATATCCACTTTCATCGACAAAATATTGTTGACCGTATCAATCAAAGTTTCTCCCTTTTTCACAGAAGATTGCGCAGCGGAAAAACTGATGACATCGGCAGATAAACGTTTTTGTGCCAGTTCAAAAGACAATTTGGTGCGTGTACTGTTTTCAAAAAAGATATTCGCTATGGTAATGTCTCTCAACGAAGGAACCTTTTTGATGGGTCTGTTGATGACCTCTTTAAAATGGTCTGCCGTTTCAAATATTAAGTCAATATCGTTTTTATTGATGTACTTTATTCCTAATAAATGATTCACGCTTAACTCTTTCATAGAATTTATGCCGTTGTGTTTGTTAACTAATTATTTTACGATTAAATGAACCTGATCTTCGGTTGCTTGATCCACATCTTTCCATTGAACAACAACTCTTTCGTCGTTAAAAGCATCGACTTGCCGCCCGCGGTAATCGGGTTGAATAGGCAAATGACGGCTGAACCTTCGATCGATCAGCACCATTAATTCAATTTCCTTTGGTCTTCCAAACGACTGAATAGCAGTCAAAGCAGCGCGGATGCTGCGTCCGGTATAAAGCACATCATCGATAAAAACCACTTTTTTATCTTCGACCAAAAAATCGATTTGTGTTTTGTTGGCTTCTAAAATTTTCTCGGTTCTTCTGAAATCATCTCTGAAAAAGGTTATGTCTAAAAAACCTAAAGCGATGTTGTGAATATTGTATTCGGTTTCTAAAATCTCTTTAATGCGGGCTGCCAGATATTTTCCGCGGGGCTGAATGCCGATCAATACCGTATTGGAAAAATCTAAATGTTTTTCTACCAATTGGCAAGCCAAACGATGAAGTATAATGGTAACTTCCTTGGAAGTCAGCAAAGTTTTGGTACTCATATCAAGTATTGTTTGGTGGGTAAAATTACGTTTTTTTTTAATGTTATAAATTTATTTGACCGTGAAAAATTTTTAGTCTAAAAAATAACTCATTTAGAAAATTGAAAAACCGGTTTTTATTTTAGTTGTGGTTTTGTTTTTTTATTATACCACAATAATGCCTTTGATTCTTCAGCCTTTATAAATTGATCTTTACCTTTATTATACTCATTTCCATCTTGCCAATTTTGCAAACTCAATTGCTTTTTTAATATTTCATATTGAACTTTAATTTTAGGATGCTCCATCAGATAATCTCTAAAAGCAATGTGCCGGATCCACTCGGAAGAACCAAATTCCCAAACGTGAATATGGCACAACCTATGGGAAAGAATTTGCTCGTGAGGAATCACATCCCCTTCTTTATAAACATTTTTAAATTTACAACGATTTTGTTTATCCTTTAATCCAACAAAAAGCCGTCTATTCGGCATAATAGTATTATATACTTCGTAGTATATATAATGATGCTGTATCATGGGTTCTACTAGTTTATCCATATCTTGTAAATTCTGGATTCCAACAGCAATATCAATAACAGGTTTAGCAGATAAATCAGGAACAGAAGTGCTTCCGATATGTTCAATTTGAGGATTGAACTCTTTGAGAATCTCCCATAACTCACTCTTTATAATGGCAAATTTATTTGTCCACTCGGGATCATATTTTACTATTTCAATTTTCAATATACATTATTTTAAGTTTAAAAGATATTCACAATAATACAAAATAATCCTCTTCTTTAAACAGAACTGCTTTCACTTTATAACTTCTTTACAGAAAATTCTTTTTTTATACGGTCAACTCACATTTTTTTTGCATTTTCGTAAACCAAACCTATAATTTTAGTTTTATGGAATCTATCATATCCACTATCAACAGTTATGTATGGTCGTCGGCATTAATCATATTATGCACCGTTTCAGGAATTTATTTTTCAATCCGATTAGGGTTCCTGCAATTTCGTTATATAAAAACAATGGTAAAATTGTTGTTTACCGGACAAAAATCCGACAAGGGTATCTCTCCTTTTCAGGCATTTGCATTAGCAATATCGGGTCGTGTAGGAACAGGAAACATCATTGGTGTGGCTACAGCCATAGCTATGGGTGGTCCGGGCGCGGTGTTTTGGATGTGGGTCATCGCTATTTTGGGTGCGGCATCGGCATTTACCGAAGCGGCTTTGGGACAGCTTTATAAACAAGAAATTGACGGCGAATACAGAGGTGGTCCCGCTTATTACATCGAAAAAGGTTTGGGAATCAAATGGTATGCTGTCTTGTTTGCTTTAGTAACCATTTTTAGTTGTGGTTTTTTATTACCAGGTGTTCAGAGCAACAGTATTTCGGCTGCTATCACAAATGCTTTTGATATTTCTACTTTTGAACTGGCAGGAATGTCGTTTAATTACGTAGGACTTTTTGTAATTACTCTTTTAGCACTGATTATTTTTGGCGGTGTGAAACGTTTGGGAAAAGCTTCGGAAATCATTGTCCCGTTTATGGCGGGGATTTATATTTTAATGGCTATCGCTATTATTTTGCTGAATTTCGGAAAAATTCCTGAAGTTTTGTCTTTGATTGTTCGTTCAGCGTTTGATATGGACGCTACTTTTGGTGGAATTTTGGGCTCTACCATTGCCTGGGGAATCAAACGCGGGATTTATTCCAACGAAGCCGGTCAGGGAACAGCACCACATGCTGCAGCGGCATCGGAAGTAAAACACCCGGCAGAACAAGGTTTGGTTCAGGCTTTCTCTGTTTATATTGATACATTATTTGTGTGTACTGCAACCGCTTTTATGATTTTGTTTTCTCAAAGCTATAACGTAGTCGATGAAAGCACCAATACCATGATTGTAGAACACGTTCCCGGCACGGATTATACCGGTTTTACACAAGCAGCAGTTTCTGCGCATTTTCCTTCATTCGGAAATGAATTTGTAGCCATTGCTTTGTTTTTCTTTGCTTTTACGACTATTATGGCTTATTATTACTATGCAGAAACCAATATTACCTACATTTTCAGAAAGAAAAACATCAAAATGTATATATGGTTGTTTCGTTTTGGATTTCTCGGTGCAGTTTATTTCGGCACCGTTCGCGAAGCAAAATTAGCATGGGAAATCGGAGATATTGGGGTGGGATTGATGGCGTGGGTCAACCTTATAGCTATTCTGCTCTTGAGCAATGTTGCCATTAAAATCTGGAAAGATTATGAAAAGAAGCACAAACAGGGAATAGAAAAACCGGATTTCAACTCGGAAGATGTTGGTTTGAAAAACGCCGGCTTCTGGAATAAAAATAAGGAGCTGTAATATGTCTTTATTTTCAATTATAATAATAAAATACGCAGATAATTTTGATACAATTGAAAATAAACTGTAAATAACAGAAAGTATATTTGTAATTCACTTTATTATTTAATACTTTGCACTAAGTTAATAATAGTCCTAACCTTCTGGTTATTTTTATTTATGAAATAAAATCTAAATTTTATAACAATGAAGAAAATTACATTAGCCATTTTATTTTTATTGGTTTTTCAAACAATAACCGCACAGGTTTTGTATTCCGAAGATTTTGACAACTACACCATTGGTGATTTAGGACTTATAAATATTTTAAATGGTATTAATACCACTCCAAATCCTCCTGTCTCAGGACAAGGTAGCTGGTTTATAACAGAAGCCTATAATGCACCTTACATTAATAGCTTTGAAGCAAAAATAGAACCTGAACCCAACAGGGGAAACGTATTGACAATAAAAGACATTCCTCAAGCCACTTCTACCAGTAGTGAGTTTGTACTATCTAAAGTACTAAACAGTGAAAATTCCTGGATCGGACGAAATACAGGAAATGATGTTTTAAAATTTGAATATGATTTTTACACAGGAAATTTAGGCACAGGAGGAACCGCTCAAATAGCCCTTAGTCTTGGTAAGGCAAACAACGCAGGATTAAATTTACCGAACAACGGTGATATAGCAGATATGATCTCTACTATTTATGTTTTAGATTATCACTCAACAATGATTAGGGAGCTATTCTTAAGAAGGTTTTTTACCGGTAATGAAATAAAAAGGATAGAGCAACCACCCATCAATACCTGGATTAAAATCAATATGTATATCGATTATATCTCAGGTTATCTGTTTTTAGAATTACCCTCAATAAATCTTGCCATAAGAACTGTGAATCCTGTACCCGTAATTCCTGATGCGCAAGGAAACGCTTTACAGTTAATAGACCATATAACAATAACGTATTTATCAGATGTCACTTCAGATAACGGCAACAGAAACCCTTATTTTTGTAAATACGACAACTTTGTTATGTCTGCAGTAAATACGCTACCGCTTTCCTTAAAAAAGTTAGCCGCAACAACATTTAATATTTTCCCTAATCCGGTTGTAGATATGGTTACCATAACTAATAGTGAAAACTTCGGTATAGAGCAAATAGAGGTTTTTGATATGAGTAGTAGTAAAAAGATTAAATCACAAATCTTTAACAATGAGAACGAGATTCAGTTAGACATCGGAGATTTTGCTACAGGGATCTATTTCTTACATATCAAAACCAGTACAGGGATCTCGGTGGAGAAAGTAATTAAGGAGTAGTTTTTTTAATTGAAATCTTTTTTATTAAAAATCTTATAAAAGGCAAAGCCCGGCAATTGCCGGGCTTTATATTATTCTTCTTCGTCTTCTGCATCTTCTTCATCCGATACGTCATCTTGAGGCTCTTCCTCTTCCTCGTCATTTTCGTCTTCCAGATCAATATCTTTCACACTGATATTTTCATCGGGAATGATGTCTTCGTCGTCTTCTTCAAAACTTTCAATCCGGTCTTGTAGTTTTGTACTTACTTTTACAAGGTAAATAGCATCCTCTGTAGAAACTTCCACAGCTTCCACCAATTCTCCTTTGGCATTGGTAAATCTTACGATATCAGAATCATCATATCCGTCGGGAAATTTCTCCACTAACAATGTTAAAATTTCGTTTGTTAATTTGGCGTAATCAACAATTATTCGTCTCATTATTGTACTAATTATATTGCTCCAAAAATACTATTGCTCTTGTGTATTTTGCAAATTATTAAGGACTTTTTTTTAAGTTTTTTTTACTGTCCTAAAATGTAGGCAAATACCAAAGGCGCAACAATGGTAGCATCTGATTCAATAATGAATTTTGGTGTATCAACATCCAGTTTTCCCCAGGTGATTTTTTCGTTTGGAACCGCCCCCGAATACGAACCATAACTCGTAGTAGAATCAGAAATCTGACAGAAATAGGACCAGAAAGGAACATCTTCCCACTCCAGATCCTGATACATCATCGGAACCACACAAATAGGAAAATCCCCTGAAATACCTCCGGCAATCTGAAAAAACCCTACTCCTTTCCCTCCGGAATTAGCTCGATACCACTCCGTTAGATAAATCATATATTCAATTCCGGATTTTACCGTAGAAGCTTTCAATTTACCTTTAATCACGTTGGACGCAAAGATATTTCCTGTGGTAGAATCTTCCCATCCCGGACAAACAATCGGTAAATTTTTCTTTGCTGCTTCCACAATCCACGAATTTTTCGGGTCAATTTCGTAATATTGCTCCAACACACCCGAATTAACCACCTGATATAAAAATTCGTGCGGAAGGTAACGTTCTCCTTTAGCTTCGGCTGCGTGCCAAACGTCTTCCAAATGTTGTTGTAAACGACGAAACGCTTCTTCTTCCGGAATACACGTATCTGTTACACGGTTGAAATGGTTGTCTAATAATTCACGTTCCTGTTCAGGTGTTAAATCTCTCCAGTTTGGGATTCTTTTATAATGTGAATGTGCTACCAGGTTCATCACGTCTTCTTCCAGATTGGCTCCCGTACAGGAAATAATATGCACTTTGTCCTGACGGATCATTTCGGCTAAAGAAACACCCAATTCTGCAGTGGACATCGCACCTCCTAAAGAAATCAGCATTTTACCACCTTCTAATAAATGTTGTTCGTAACCTTTCGCTGCATCCACCAAAGCGGCCGCATTGAAATGTCTATAATTATGCTCAATAAATTGAGAAACAGGTCCTTTCATTTTATTATTGTTTTAATTGTTATTTATTATCTTTTTTATTATATCCTAAAATTTTCATTACGTCATCGGCAGTTTGTTGCTCCGAGAAAACTTCTGTTGCCACAATTCCGTTTTCGTCCCGGTCAATCAAAATATGTTTTGGCTGCGGAATCAAACAGTGATGAATACCTCCCTGACCGCCAATGGTTTCCTGATATGCTCCGGTATTGAAAAAGCCGATATACAATGGTTTGTCTTTGTTGAACTTTGGCATATAAATAGCATTCAGGTTTTGTTCGGAATTGTAATAATCATCTGAATCACAAGTTAATCCACCCAAAAACACACGTTCATACGCATCGTTCCATCGGTTTATGGCAAGCATCACAAATCGTTTATTAATTGCCCAGGTATCAGGCAGGGTAGTGATGAATGAAGAATCGATCATATTCCATTGCTCACGGTCGTTTTGTTGTTTTTGATACAACACCTGATAAATGGCACCACCCGATTCACCTACAGTAAATGAACCAAATTCGGTAAAAATATGTGGCACATCCACATCTGCTTCTTCACACGCTAACTTGATCTGATTGATGATTTCATCGACCATATAAGCGTAATCGTAATCAAATGCCAGTGAATTTTTAATCGGAAACCCACCGCCGATATTCAGACTGTCCAGTGTAGGGCATTCTTTTTTCAGATTGGTATAAACCTTCATACATTTCAGCAACTCATTCCAGTAATACGCTGTGTCGCGGATTCCGGTATTGATAAAGAAATGAAGCATTTTCAACTCTACATTGGGGTTTTCTGCAATTGTTTTCCGATAAAAAGGCACAATGTTTTTATACCCTATTCCCAATCTTGAAGTATAAAACTCAAACTTTGGCTCTTCTTCCGATGCAATGCGAATGCCTACCTGAAATTTACCTTTTATCTGCTCTTGAAGTAAATCCAGCTCTTCGTAATTGTCAATAACCGGAATGGTTTTTTTGTGTCCGTTGTTCATCAAACGAGCAATGTTTTCCACGTATTGATCACGTTTAAAACCATTGCAAACCACATAGGTATTTTTGGTTATTTTACCGGTTTTCAGCAAATGTTCTACGATATTGATGTCAAAAGCCGACGATGTTTCTATATGAATATCGTTTTTAAAAGCTTCGTTCATCACATATTCAAAGTGTGAACTTTTGGTACAATAGCAATAATAATACTTAGCTTCGTATTTATGCTTTTCCATCGCTTTTCTAAACCAGCCTTTGGCTTTATTGATGTTGTTGGAAATCTGCGGAAGGTAAGTAAATTTCAACGGCGTACCGTATTGTTCGACCAGTTTCATCAAATCGATGTTGTGAAACATCAAATGGTCTTTGTTTAAAGTAAATTCTTCCTGAGGGAAATAAAATGTCTGGTTGATCAGATCGAAATATTTTGTATTCATAAAACTTCTTTTTTTAAATAATTAATTAGAGAAAAAGCGGAATTATGAATGTTTCAAACTCTGATATTTGCAAAAGCAATAGATAGTTTTTCGCTGTAAACATTCGTAAAGCGAACAGCGCGATAAAGCTGCTTTAGGTACAAAGGAACATTCAATCGCTTTACAAACAATTTTGATTTTGCCGTTGCCGGTAAATAAACCTTTTTTGAATGAATGTTAAAATTTTTATTCACTTACAAAATGTGCTAACTGTTAATGCTGATTCAACGACTCATATAATCGTCAAAAGCCTCTTTAATAAAATGACTTTCAACGGTTTGATCAATTATTCCCTTTCCAATATCTTCAAGCAGCGTAAACCGGATTTTGCCGTTTTCATTCTTCTTGTCGTGAATCAGTAAGGAACTGCAAATTTCAATATCATTTTCATTAAAAACAATAGGCTTGTACATCAAATTTAAAGTTTCTTTTATTTCGGTGTATAAATTCTTTGTTAATAATCCTTTTTT
>DATGMY010000125.1:0-3829 GCA_035307005.1 Flavobacterium sp.
TTTTATTTTTGGACTTGATTTTACCCTTTCAATTTAAACTAGTACAGCTTTACATTTCGATATAAGATAAACCCTAAAAATTGGTACATCTCTTAAAATAAAAAGAAATTTTAATTTATCGATTAATTGTAGGAAACTTGACACGCCCAATTAGTTTAGCGTTACCAGCGACTTTTACTTTTGATTCTAAATCTTCATCTGACCATAAATTGATTATCCCATTTTCACTAGGGTCAATTTGTTCTGACAGCATTTCCATTTCATCAACCATATCTAATTGAAAGCTTTTAGCGAATTGATTGAACTCCATAACAAATGGAGAAAGATGATAATCTTCGTTGTCTTGATAGTCGAATAGTAAAATTGGTTCTATAACATAATATTCACGATTCAATTTTATCTTAATTTTTCTAAGTTCTCTTTGAGCATTTCGAATAATAACTAATCCTATTTCTATCCTTTGTAGTCTGTCTTCTGCAGCGGTCATAATTACTTTTTTTACTATTTATTATTAACTGTTTGAAATATAGAGATTGTGAATTAGTTAATAAAATTCAAATTCTATCCAAATTTACGTAATTGTGAATAACTAGAATCCAATTACAATGATTTCATTCAATAAAAAGTGTACATTTACATTCTACTACGAAAAACGTATGTTTTTGCGAATTTAAACTATTCTAAAAGGAGTATTGGAAACAGTAGAACAATTTATAGAGCAACAAAGAGCTATTGGGAGCTATTCTTTTTCATGGGAAACTTTAAAGGGGGCTTTTGACAAATCGGACCAGGCTTTAAGACAAGCCCTATACAGGATAAAGGCTAAAGGTAAGGTAGCCTCTGTCAAAAGTGGGTTTTATGTCATTATACCTCCTGAATATTCACATGTAGGAATGCTACCAGTAAACTTATTTATTGATGACTTGATGAGGAGTTTAGGGAAACAATATTATGTTGCTTTACTCTCTGCTGCTGCTTTACAAGGTGCTTCACATCAGGCTGTCATGGAATATTATGTGGTGACAGACTACCCTCCTGTACGAAGTGTGAAAAATAAAAAGATCGTGATCAATTTTTTTACGAAAAAGGAATGGGATAAGGACTTGGTTCTTCAACGAAAAACGGATGCGGGTTACATTAACGTTTCCTGCCCAGAGTTGACTGCATTTGATTTATTGAACTATGGTGATTTTAGTATTAATCGAATAGCTTCTATTTTGGAGGAATTGTCTGAGGCTTTTGATGCTAAGCGATTAAAACATGCTTTAAAACGAGCTTCTACTGCAACCATTCAACGGTTGGGGTATTTATTGGACACAGTGAATTCTGGACATGCTTACGGAAAGGTGCTAAAGCAAGAGCTTAGTAAAAGAAACGTGTTTCCTGTGCCATTATCCAAACATGAGGCTAAAAAAGGACAAATCAATACGGTTTGGCATGTGATTGAAAATATAACTGTTGAGAGTGATTTAAAATAAAATTATTAAAAAGAGAATAATGGCTTCCATTTCAAAGACATTTGTAGCAAACATAAAAGAAGTAATTGAAAAGGCGCAACATGCGGCAGTTCGAGCTGTGAATCAAGTGCGCGTTCAGATGTACTGGCAAATTGGGCAACATATTGTTGAAGAAGAACAGCAAGGAAAAGAACGAGCGGAATATGGAACCTATCTCATTAAGTCTTTAGCCCAAGAATTAGAACAAGATTTTGGGAGTGGATTTTCGGTGAGACAATTGGAAACTTGTAGGCAGTTTTACAATACTTTTCCAATTGCGCACACACTGCGTGCGCAATTGAATTGGTCTCAATATAAGCTGCTTATCCGTATAGAAGATGAGGACAAGCGCACCTATTACATCGAAGAAGCCTGTAATAACAATTGGAGTTTTAGACAGTTGGAACGTCAAATAAACAGTCAACTCTATGAGCGTTTATTGATGAGTAACGACAAGGAAAAAGTACTCGCGGTAGCAAAAAAAGAAGCCAAGCCAGAGCATCCTAAAGAAATAATCAAAGACCCTATGGTATTAGAGTTTTTGGGGTTAAAGCCTCAGTCAGCTTATTATGAGAAAGATTTAGAAAGTGCGCTCATCACCAATATGCAGTCCTTCTTGTTAGAATTAGGAAATGGATTTTCTTTTGTTGCAAGGCAAAAACGTATACAGATTGAAGACGATGATTTTTTTGTGGATTTAGTGTTCTACAATCGACTTTTACGTTGCTTTGTCATCATTGAAATAAAAACACATAAGTTAACCCACCAAGATTTGGGACAGCTTCAAATGTATGTCAATTATTACGATCGTACAGAAAAACAAGAAGAAGAAAATCCAACCATAGGAATTTTGCTTTGCACAGATAAAAATAATACGATGGTAGAATATGCTTTGCCAGAAAATAATACGCAAATTCTAGCCAGTAAGTATCAATTATACCTACCCAAAAAAGAAGATCTAACTAAAGAATTTAAAAAATTACTTAATGAATCTGATGAATGATTTGTAAAAAATGCACATAAAATTTACAGTTTAATTAATGAATAAAGATATCTAAACGAACATGGCCATATTTCAATCATCTGTACTAAAGAAATACCTCAAACAACTTGATACGGAAACAGTTGCTAAATTGTATAAAAAATATACGAAGTATTTTCATGATCCTGTGATACAGCAGAATATCCGTGAGAGTAAGGAAGAGCAATACCAAGCTAAATTTTTGGATGAGTTGTTTGTGAATGTGTTGGGGTATACGATGAATCCGCAACCTAATTTTAATTTGACAACCGAGTTTAAAAATGTCAAGAATTCTCGAAAGGCGGATGGTGCAATACTGGACAAGGACGAAGCTATCGCTGTAATTGAGCTAAAGGGTACGAAAACCAAAGATTTGGAAAGTATACGCCAACAGGCATTTGATTACAAAGCAAATCAACCGGGATGTGTGTATGTGATTACTTCTAACTTTGAGAAACTGCGCTTTTACATTAATAATGCGGTGGATTTTGAAGAGTTTGATTTGTTCATGTTGAGCTATGAACGCTTTGAAATGCTATACCTCTGTTTGCATAAGAACAACTTGTTGCAGCATCTTCCTTTAAAAATTAAGGAAGCTTCCTTGCACGAAGAAGAAGCCATTACTAAAAAGTTTTATAGCGATTACTCCAACTTTAAGCGAGAACTGTTTCGCGATATGGTTAAACGGAATTTACGGAATCCAGCGCTGAAGGAGTTAGGCGAATCGAGTAGCAAGAAAGAACTCTTCAAGAAAACGCAGAAATTGTTGGATCGCTTTCTGTTTATTTTCTTTGGTGAAGACCGTGGACTCTTGCCACCTAACTCAATCCCTAAGATTTTAGAACAATGGGAATCACTCAAAAAAATGGATGCCTATTCCGCACTCTATGAGCGTTACAAAAAGTATTTCGGTTATTTGAACGAAGGTTGGAAAGGACAAGATCATGAGATTTTTGCCTACAATGGTGGGTTGTTTAAGCCTGACCCAATTCTAGATACCATTGAAATCGATGATGAGTTGCTCTTTAAGCACACTTCCATTCTAACCAAATACGATTTTGAAAGCCAAGTGGATGTAAATATCTTGGGGCACATTTTTGAACACTCGCTCAACGAAATTGAAAGCGTAAATGCTGAAATTGACGGCGTAGAGTTCGACAAACAAAAAACAAAACGCAAGAAAGACGGTGTCTTCTATACGCCCAAGTACATAACCAAATACATAGTGGACAATACCGTGGGGAAACTCTGCGAAGAGAAAAAAGCAGAATTGGACATCCATGAAGAGGAATACCTCAAAGGACCGAAAAAC
>DATGMY010000126.1:0-8001 GCA_035307005.1 Flavobacterium sp.
TTGACTGTAACAGGTCCGGGGGTTCGAATCCCTCTTTCTCCGCAACTTAAGGCTCGGGAAGATACTCAAGCGGCCAACGAGGACGGACTGTAAATCCGTTGGGAAACCTTCGCAGGTTCGAATCCTGCTCTTCCCACCAAATCTCAGATTTTTTTAAATTTGAGATCAGAAAAAGCGCCGGCGTAGCTCAGTGGTAGAGTGCTTCCTTGGTAAGGAAGAGGTCACGGGTTCAAATCCCGTCGTTGGCTCAAGTGGAGTAAATAAATAGAGAACACTAATTATATAACTAAGATTAAATTATTAAATCATGGCAAAAGAAACTTTTGATCGTTCAAAGCCGCACTTAAATATCGGTACTATTGGACACGTAGATCACGGTAAAACTACCACTACTGCTGCTATTACTAAAGTGTTAGCTGATGCAGGTTTGTCTGAAGTTCGTTCATTCGACTCAATTGACAATGCTCCGGAAGAAAAAGAGCGTGGTATTACTATTAACACTTCTCACGTAGAGTATCAAACTGCTAACCGTCACTACGCACACGTTGACTGTCCAGGTCACGCGGATTACGTAAAAAACATGGTTACTGGTGCTGCTCAGATGGATGGAGCTATCTTGGTAGTTGCTGCTACAGATGGTCCAATGCCACAAACACGTGAACACATCCTTTTAGGACGTCAGGTAGGTATTCCCCGTATCGTTGTTTTCTTAAACAAAGTAGATATGGTTGACGACGAAGAGTTGTTAGAGTTAGTAGAGATGGAAGTTCGTGACTTATTATCATTCTATGAATATGATGGGGATAACGGACCAGTTGTTAAAGGTTCTGCTTTAGGAGCTTTAAATGGTGAGCCGAAATGGGTTGATACAATCATGGAATTGATGGCAGCTGTTGACGAATGGATTGAAGAACCAGTTCGTGATAACGAAAAACCATTCTTGATGCCTGTTGAAGATGTATTTACAATTACAGGTCGTGGTACAGTAGCTACAGGACGTATTGAAACTGGTGTTGCTAACACTGGAGATCCTGTTGAAATCATCGGTATGGGAGCTGACAAATTGACTTCTACAATTACAGGGGTTGAGATGTTCCGTAAAATCCTTGACCGTGGTGAGGCTGGAGATAACGTAGGTATATTGCTACGTGGTATCGATAAAGCTGATATCCGTCGTGGTATGGTTATCTGTAAACCAGGTTCAGTTAAACCACACGCTAAATTCAAAGCAGAGGTTTATATCCTGAAAAAAGAAGAAGGTGGACGTCACACGCCATTCCATAACAACTACCGTCCTCAATTCTACGTTCGTACAACTGACGTAACGGGAACAATCATGTTGCCAGAAGGAACTGAGATGGTAATGCCTGGAGATAACTTAACAATCACTGTTGAGTTGTTAAGCCCAATCGCTTTATCAGTAGGTTTACGTTTCGCTATCCGCGAAGGTGGACGTACAGTAGGTGCAGGTCAGGTTACTGAAATTTTAGACTAATTTACAAGTTTAAATAAATATTTAAAAGTTGGTGGTTTTTGCTACCAACTTTTTAACAAACGGGTGTAGTTCAAGGGTAGAATAGCGGTCTCCAAAACCGTTGATGGGGGTTCGAATCCCTCCACCCGTGCAAAATAAAATCTTATGGCTAAAGTATTTAATTACATATCTGATGCGTTTACAGAGTTAAAATCCAATGTTACCTGGACATCATGGGAAGAAGTACAGCGCTATACTATTATCGTTACTATTTTTACCATTGTATTTTCATTGGCAACATGGGGTGTTGATACTGTTTTTGCAAAGGCTATTGCTGGTTTTTTTAATATACTAAATTCTTAATCAAGACTACAAGATGGCGGAAAATAGCATTAAAAAATGGTATGTAGTTAGAGCGGTTAGTGGTCAGGAGAATAAAGTAAAAAATTACATTGAAACCGAAATTGCCCGCTTGGGAATGGAAGATTATATGTCACAAGTATTGGTTCCTACCGAGAAAGTAGTTTCTCAGAAAGACGGAAAAAAAGTGACCAAAGAGCGTATTTATTTTCCGGGTTATATAATGATTGAAGCAAATCTGACCGGAGAACTACCTCATATTATAAAATCCATATCCGGAGTTATCGGTTTTCTTGGAGAAACAAGAGGAGGTGACCCTGTTCCTTTAAGGCAATCTGAAGTAAACCGCTTGTTAGGAAAAGTGGATGAGCTGGCTGTTTCTGTAGAAAGAGGTAAGATGAATTTTGAAGAAGGGGAAACAATCAAAGTGATTGACGGACCATTCAACGGCTTCAACGGTACTGTTGAAAAAGTAAATGAAGATAAAAGCAAGCTGGAAGTAATGGTAAAGATCTTCGGACGTAAAACACCATTGGAACTAAGCTTCACACAAGTAGAAAAAATATAATTGTTACATATTCACATCAATCGCTTCCAATTGAAAGATGTGCTAAATTTTTTTAAAAAATGGCAAAAGAAATTAGTAAAGTAGTTAAACTACAAGTTAAGGGAGGTGCTGCGAACCCATCGCCACCGGTTGGACCTGCTTTGGGGGCTGCTGGAGTAAACATTATGGAATTCTGTAAGCAATTCAATGCGAGAACACAGGATAAACCAGGAAAAGTTTTACCAGTACAAATTACAGTTTACAAAGACAAATCTTTCGACTTTGTAGTTAAAACGCCACCTGCTGCTGTCCAATTATTAGAAGCTGCAAAATTAAAGTCAGGTTCTGGAGAACCCAACCGTAAAAAAGTAGCTTCAATTACGTGGGATCAGGTAAAAGCAATCGCCGAAGACAAAATGGCAGACTTAAATGCTTTCACAATTGAGAAAGCAATGTCAATGGTTGCTGGAACTGCACGTTCTATGGGAATTACAGTAACAGGAAACGCTCCTTTTTAATCTTAAAGAAAAGAAGAAATGGCAAAATTAACAAAAAAGCAAAAAGAGGCTGTAGCAAAAATTGAGAAGAACAAATTATATTCTTTAAAAGATGCATCTGCATTAATTAAAGAAATCGCTTCTGCAAAATTTGACGAGTCTGTTGATATTGCTGTACGTTTAGGAGTAGATCCGCGTAAAGCAAATCAAATGGTGCGTGGGGTTGTAACATTACCACATGGTACAGGTAAAGATGTAAAAGTATTAGCATTAGTTACTCCGGATAAAGAAGAAGAAGCAAAAGCTGCTGGTGCTGACCACGTAGGTTTAGACGAATATCTTCAAAAAATCAAAGATGGTTGGACGGATATCGACGTTATCATTACAATGCCGGCTGTTATGGGTAAACTGGGACCATTAGGACGTGTTTTAGGTCCTCGTGGTTTGATGCCAAACCCTAAAACCGGTACGGTAACAATGGACGTTGCAAAAGCAGTACAAGAAGTGAAAGCCGGTAAAATCGATTTTAAAGTTGATAAAACAGGTATCGTTCATGCGGCTATCGGTAAAGCTTCTTTTGAAGCTGACAAGATTGCAGACAACGCATCAGAATTAATTCAAACATTAATCAAATTAAAACCAACTGCGGCAAAAGGTACTTATATCAAGTCTATCTCTATATCAAGTACTATGAGTCCGGGTATTGCTTTAGATCCGAAAGCAGTATAATTGGTAGTTAAAATTATTTAGTATGACTAGAGAAGAAAAATCAATTGCGATTCAAGATTTAACTGCACAGTTAGCCGATTCTAAAGTTATGTATGTGGCAGATATTTCTGGATTAAATGCTTCAACTACTTCTGACTTGCGCAGAGCTTGTTTCAAAGCCGGTATTAAACTGGAAGTGGTTAAAAACACATTGCTCGAAAAAGCGATGGAAGTTTCAGAAAATGAGTATGGTGATTTACCTTCGGTTTTAAAAGGAAATAGCGCAATTATGATTGCAGAGGCTGCAAATGCACCTGCAAAAGTAATCAAAGATTTTCGTAAAAAAGGTGATAAACCTGTATTGAAAGGAGCTTATATCAACGAAGATATTTATATCGGTGACAACCAGTTAGACACTTTAGTTGCAATTAAGTCCAGAGAAGAGATGATTGGAGAAATCATTGGATTACTACAGTCTCCTGCTCAAAGAGTTATCTCAGCTCTTAAAAATCAGTTTAAAGACGAAGAATAATAAGTCTTTAATGTTCTAAACGAACGCACAATTAATAAATTATATTTTTACAAATCAAATTAAAAGATAGAAAAATGGCAGATTTGAAACAATTCGCAGAACAATTAGTTAGTTTAACAGTAAAAGAAGTTAACGAATTAGCTACAATATTAAAAGATGAATATGGTATTGAGCCGGCTGCTGCAGCTGTTGTAGTTGCAGGTGGTGGTGGTGAAGCTGCTGCTGAAGAGCAAACAGAATTTACAGTGGTATTGAAAGAAGCCGGAGCTTCTAAATTAGCTGTAGTTAAAGCTGTTAAAGAATTGACAGGCGTTGGACTGAAAGAAGCTAAAGATGTAGTGGATTCTGCTCCGTCAAACATCAAAGAAGGAGTTTCTAAAGACGAAGCTGAAGGATTGAAAAAAGCATTGGAAGAAGCTGGTGCTGTTGTTGAGTTGAAATAAGCTCACATATTATAATTTTTACGGTTTAGGCCTTGGGAACTATATCCCAACGGCCTAAACCATTTTGCGTATAATGACATTTACGCACTTTTCTATTTAATTTTTTAATTAAAATTTGTCCATTGATGATTACAAATCATACTGAAAGATTAAATTTTGCCTCTACAAAAAACATTCCTGCTTATCCGGACTTTCTCGATATTCAGGTAAAATCGTTTAAAGATTTTTTTCAATTAGAAACGAAATCTGATGAAAGAGGTAACGAAGGTTTATATAAAACCTTTATGGAAAATTTCCCTATTACGGATACCCGAAATCAATTCGTATTGGAGTTTTTAGACTATTTCGTAGATCCTCCGCGTTATTCAATTGAAGAATGTATAGACAGGGGCTTAACCTATAGTGTTCCTCTTAAAGCACGTTTGAAATTGTATTGTACCGATCCTGAACATGAAGATTTCGAAACGATCGTACAGGACGTCTATCTGGGAACAATTCCGTATATGGCTCCAAGCGGAACATTTGTAATCAATGGTGCTGAACGCGTTGTTGTTTCACAATTACACCGTTCACCAGGCGTGTTCTTTGGACAATCATTCCACGCAAACGGTACCAAGTTGTATTCTGCACGTATTATTCCGTTCAAAGGTTCATGGATTGAATTTGCTACAGACATCAACAGTGTGATGTATGCTTATATCGACCGTAAGAAAAAATTACCTGTAACAACTTTATTCCGTGCCATCGGGTTCGAGAGAGATAAGGATATTCTGGAAATTTTCGACCTGGCAGAGGAAGTAAAAGTTTCTAAAACAGGACTGAAAAGATACCTGGGGCGTCGTTTGGCTGCTCGTGTATTGAATGTTTGGCACGAAGATTTCGTTGATGAAGATACTGGTGAGGTAGTAACGATTCCCCGTACCGAAATTATTTTAGACCGCGATATTGTTTTAGACAAAGAAAATATCGAAGAAATATTAAACGCCGATGTTAAAACTATTTTGTTGCATAAAGAAGATAGTAATCAGGCTGATTATACGATTATTCACAACACGCTTCAGAAAGATCCGACCAATTCGGAAAAAGAAGCAGTGGAATATATCTACCGTCAATTAAGAAATGCACTACCACCGGACGAGGAAACTGCCCGTGGTATTATAGATAAATTATTCTTTTCCGATCAACGTTATAATTTAGGTGAGGTTGGTCGTTACAGAATGAATAAGAAATTAGGATTAGATACTTCGATCGACAAACAGGTTTTGACAAAAGAAGATATTATTACGATTGTAAAATACCTGATCGAGTTAATTAATTCAAAAGCTGAGATTGATGATATTGATCACTTGTCAAACCGTCGTGTACGTACGGTAGGCGAGCAGTTGTCCGCTCAGTTTGGTGTGGGTCTGGCGCGTATGGCACGTACTATTCGTGAACGTATGAATGTTCGTGATAATGAAGTGTTTACGCCTATTGATTTGATTAATGCTAAGACTCTGTCTTCTGTAATCAATTCATTTTTCGGAACCAACCAGTTGTCTCAGTTTATGGATCAAACCAATCCGCTGGCTGAGATTACCCACAAACGTCGTTTATCAGCGTTAGGACCCGGAGGACTTTCCAGAGAAAGAGCCGGATTCGAGGTGCGTGACGTTCACTATACGCATTACGGACGCTTGTGTCCGATTGAAACGCCCGAAGGACCAAACATTGGTTTGATTTCTTCTCTTGCAGTTTATGCAAAAGTAAACGGCATGGGATTCATTGAAACACCTTACCGTAAAGTAAAAGATGGTGTATTGCAAATTAATGAAGCTCCGGTTTACTTATCAGCAGAAGAAGAAGAAGAGAAGCTAATTGCACAGGCAACAGTAAATGTCGCCGCAGACGGAACGATTGAAGATGAAAGAGTAGTAGCTAAGCAGGATGCAGATTTCCCGGTTGTTGAACCAAAAGAGTTGAACTATGCCGACGTTGCACCCAACCAGATTGCTTCTATCTCTGCGTCGTTGATTCCGTTCTTAGAGCACGATGATGCAAACCGTGCTTTGATGGGATCAAACATGATGCGCCAGGCAGTTCCATTGTTGCGTCCGGAATCTCCAATTGTTGGAACCGGATTGGAAAAACAGGTTGCTACTGATTCACGTGTATTAATCAATGCGGAAGGGGATGGAGAAGTAACTTATGTAGATGCACGGAAAATCATCATTAAATACGATCGTACAGACGAAGACCGTTTGGTAAGTTTTGATTCAGATGATAAAACATACAACCTGATTAAATTCCGTAAAACCAACCAAAGTACGTCCATTAATCTGAAACCGATTGTCCGCAAAGGCGATCGCGTGACGCAGGGACAGGTTCTTTGTGAAGGTTATGCAACGCAAAGTGGTGAATTGGCATTAGGACGTAACCTGCAAGTAGCATTTATGCCTTGGAAAGGATACAATTTTGAGGATGCGATTGTGATTTCGGAAAGCGTAGTGCGTGAGGACATTTTTACCTCGATTCATATCGATGATTATACTTTGGAAGTTCGTGATACCAAATTAGGTTCAGAAGAATTGACCAATGATATTCCGAACGTTTCTGAAGAAGCAACCAAGGATCTGGATGAAAACGGTATGATCCGCATTGGAGCCGAAGTAAAGCCTGGTGACATCCTTATTGGTAAGATTACTCCAAAAGGAGAGTCAGACCCAACGCCGGAAGAAAAACTATTACGCGCCATCTTTGGAGACAAAGCGGGAGATGTAAAAGACGCTTCGTTAAAAGCTTCGCCGTCATTACGCGGTGTGGTGTTAGATAAAAAATTATTTGCACGTGCGGTAAAAGACAAACGCAAACGTGCTAAAGATAAAGATGATATTGCTCTGTTGGATACACAGTTTGAAGTGAAATTCAACGCCTTAAAAGATCGTCTGGTAGATAAATTGTTCCAGTTGGTCAACGGTAAAACATCACAGGGAGTAATGAATGATTTAGGTGAGGAAGTATTACCGAAAGGAAAGAAATTTACCTTGAAAATGTTGCACGCTGTTGAAGACTTTACACATTTAACAAGAGGACAGTGGACTACAGATGAGTACACCAACAAACTGGTTACGGATTTGGTTCACAATTATAAAATCAAGTTAAACGATCTTCAGGGAGTATTGCGTCGCGAGAAGTTCGTGATTACTGTGGGAGATGAATTACCATCGGGAATTCTGAAACTTGCAAAAGTTTATATTGCTAAAAAGCGTAAACTGCGTGTAGGAGATAAAATGGCGGGTCGTCACGGTAACAAAGGTATCGTCGCAAAAATTGTTCGCGATGAAGATATGCCTTTCTTAGAAGACGGAACTCCGGTAGATATTGTATTAAATCCGCTTGGGGTGCCTTCCCGTATGAACATCGGTCAGATTTACGAAACCGTATTAGGATGGGCAGGTAAA
>DATGMY010000127.1:0-4666 GCA_035307005.1 Flavobacterium sp.
TTCGTAGGGGTTCAATGTCCCGGGATCTACGTTGATGTACGGGTCAAACTTTTGTATGGTGGTTCTGTATCCTCTGGCTTGTAACAGTTTTGCCAGAGATGCCGCTATAATTCCTTTTCCAAGTGATGATGTTACACCGCCCGTCACGAAAATATATTTACATTGTTTCATTGTGATAAGTATGTTGCGTTGTTGTATTCTAAACCCGGCAAAATTACAATTATAATTTGGCTTATGAAAACTTAAGTTTTAAATTATAGATTAAATGTTTAGAGGTGATAACTTAAATTCATACATATATATTGAAACAACGCTGTAAATCAATAGTGTTTTAAAATTAACATCATGTTTGTCATGCTGTAAGCATCTTTACCGGCACTCATAAGAGATTCCTACGGAATGACAAACGTTGTGTTAAAGGGTTTTACAAAGTTTAAAAAGATGTAATTATCTGATGACCTCTAAAAAGTAATTTAGGTAAAAACATTGAAATAAACACTATGGACTAAAAGTCCGTAGTTTGAGTTCGGACTGAAAGTCTGATTTTAAAGTAGCTACGAATTACACAAATTCACTCTAATTATTTTGTAAAAATTCGTGCCATTTGTGGCTTAAACTTTTTAGAAACTAAAGTTGATACACTGAAAGTGCATAGTTTTGAACGATACTTGAGACCAATAAAAACCGCTACAATAAAATGTGTATTGTAGCGGTTTGTCTTTTGGAAAAGCTTCTTTATTGTTTATTCAAAAAGTCCTGAATCTGAATAATCAATTCGTTTAATCCCGAATCCTTATCATTTACTTTTTGGGCTTTCAGGTAAAATTTCAAAGCATTTTCATATACTGTTTTCTTTTCCTGCATCAGCTCCGAACGTTTTTTATCGGAAGCGATCGTATTGGGCAGTGCATTTATTTTATTAGTAACTTCGGCATCTTTTTGCAACTCGATGTTTCCCAATCCGCGTAAACTTTCAAAGTGTTTAGGGTTGTTGCGAATGATTTTTTCAAAATAGGTTTGCGCTTTTTCTGTTTCTTTATTTTCTAAATGAATAACGGCTAAGTTGTAAAGCAATATTTCATTTTCCGGAAAATCTTTTAAACCTTTGGCAACATACTCCTGATATTTATACAGTCTGTTGGTATTGTGATAGACCAATAAAACATTCATCAGTGCGTTGATGTTTTGTTTATCCAGCTCATAAGCTTTTAAAACATATTGTTCGCCTTCGGAATAATTTCGTTTGTTAATCAGAATTAAACCTAAGTTGTAATAAATTTCCGGTTTTACGCTTTTGTTAAATTCGGTTTCGGGTTTTGTGTGCGTCCCGTTTTTTACGGCTAAATCCCGTGCCTTCATATCGGTTCCAAACGATTGTACTTTACCTGTAATCTGTGAAGTTGCCACATAGGTTTTTGAAGTTCCGTCAAAATCTAACTTTGTCAATTCTTTGTATTTGCTTTCAGCAAAGTCATAATCTCTTCCGTTGGCGGCATCCGAAGCAGCATAAAAAAGATAAATCGTATCGGTATTGTTTAGCCTGTATGCCTGCTCAAACAATCTACTGGAATTTTTGAAGTCTTTTTTTTGATTACTTCCGATGGCTTCATCTACCAGTTGCGCCAGTAAATTATTTTTTACGGGAAGAATTTCAGTCGTATATTTTTTACTTTTGGTTTCGTTCTCAAACCGGATCAATTGATTAATAGTTGAAATGGCTTTTGAACGATTCGTAAAAAGATCCTCTCCACTGTTTGCCAATTGAATCTCATTCTGAGCTTTGTAAAAATAATAAGCCGCTTTTTGATCGTCTGTAGCTGCGGGTAAGGTACTTTCCATTTTGGTAAGCAATGCTACCACTTCATTGGTATTATTTCTTTTAAAGGCTCTTTCGAGATCTTTTAATTCGTCTTTTTGGGCAAAAGAAGAGCACGTTATTAAAAACGTGCTCATCATTAAAAAGCTATTCTTCATTATTCTCATCGTCTTCCTGATCTAAATCATCAGTGTCATCGTCTTCTATTTCGTCGGCAACATCCTCCAAAACATCATTTTCATCCACTGCGAGAAGATCCTTTTTCAGTTCTTCATCCATTTCGATTTCTTCATCTTCATCGCGCATTACTTTTGCAACTGCGGCAATAGAGTCGTTTCCTTTGATGTTGATGAGGCGAACGCCCTGAGTATTCCGTCCCATAACCCGTAAATCAGAAACAAGTAAGCGAATAGTTAAACCTGATTTATTGATAATCATCAAATCATCGTTGTCGGTAACTGAATTAATGGATATTAAAGCCCCGGTTTTATCGGTAATGTTCATAGCCTTAACTCCTTTACCGCCCCGGTTTGTTTCGCGATAAGCCTCTAAAGACGAACGTTTTCCGTAACCGTTTTCAGAAACTACCAGAATTTCAGAATTCAAATCAGATACAGTAACCAATCCAATCACTTCATCGTTTTCATCAGCTAATTTAATTCCACGAACTCCGGATGCTGTTCTACCCATCGGACGGGTTTTTGATTCGTCAAAACGAACCATTTTTCCGTTTTTGGCAGCAATCAACACTTTGGAATTTCCGTCGGTTAATTTTGCTTCTAACAATTCGTCGTTTTCTTTAATTGTAATAGCGTTGATACCGTTTTGACGCGGACGCGAATATTGTTCTAAAGAAGTTTTCTTTACCTGACCTTGTTTGGTACACATTACAATATAGTGGTTGTTGATATAGTCTTCATCGCGTAAATCTTGTGTACAAATAAACGCTTTCACTTTATCGTCGTTTTCTATATTGATCAGGTTTTGGATTGCACGACCTTTGGCTTGTTTCGTTCCTTCCGGAATTTCGTAAACGCGCAGCCAGAAACATTTTCCTTTTTGGGTAAAGAACAACATATACTGATGGTTTGTTGCCACATACATATGTTCGAGGAAATCCTGGTCGCGGGTACCGGCAGATTTTTGTCCTACACCACCACGGTTTTGTGTTTTGTATTCACTCAAAGGAGTACGTTTGATGTATCCGGCATGAGAAATAGTGATTACCACTTGTTCATCAGCGATTAAATCTTCAATATTCATTTCGCCACCGGCATATTCAATTACCGAACGACGTTCATCGCCGTATTTATCTCGGATTTCTCCCAATTCCTCTTTAATCAGGTTCATTCGCAGTTCTTTGCTTGCTAATAATTCCTGTAAGTGATTGATCAATTTCATGATTTCGTCGTATTCGCCGCGCAGTTTTTCCTGTTCCAGACCGGTTAGTTGGCGTAAACGCATTTCAACGATCGCTTTTGCCTGAATTTCTGATAAAGAAAAACGTTCAATCAAACGTTCACGGGCTTCATCGGCATTTTTAGAACCACGGATAATGGCAATAACCTCGTCGATATTGTCCGAAGCAATGATCAATCCCTCTAAGATATGAGCACGTTCCTGTGCTTTGCGCAATTCGTATTCGGCACGGCGGGTAACCACATCATGACGGTGTTCTACGAAATAATGAATCAATTCTTTAAGGTTCAATAATTGCGGACGGCCGTTGACCAAAGCAATATTATTGATACTGAACGAGGATTGTAGTTGCGTGAACTTGTACAGCATATTCAGTACAATGTTTGGAACAGCCTCACGTTTCAGTACATAAACAATCCGCATACCTTTACGGTCAGATTCATCACGGATTGTAGAGATTCCTTCAATTTTCTTATCATTAACCAATTCAGCCGTTTTTTTAATCATTTCGGCTTTATTGACCTGATAAGGAATTTCGGTAACAATGATACATTCTCTGCCATCCACTTCTTCAAAGCTGGCTTTGGCACGCATCACAACGCGTCCGCGTCCGGTTTTGTAGGCTTCTTTGACACCTTCATACCCGTAAATAATCCCTCCCGTAGGAAAGTCGGGTGCTTTGATGTGCTGCATCAACTCATCGATTTCGATATCATTATTGTCGATGTAGGCTAAAGTACCGTCAATTATCTCATTAAGGTTGTGTGGTGCCATATTCGTAGCCATTCCCACAGCAATACCCGAAGCACCATTGACCAATAATGTAGGTATTTTGGTAGGCATTACTTTAGGTTCTTCCAAACTATCGTCGAAGTTTAACTGGAAATCAACCGTTTCTTTGTCGATATCTGCTAATATTTCTTCGGCAATTTTTTTCATTCTTGCTTCGGTATAACGCATTGCTGCGGGGCTGTCGCCATCAACCGACCCAAAATTTCCTTGTCCGTCTACCAAAAGGTAGCGCAAACTCCATTCCTGAGCCATACGTACCATGGCATCATAAACGGAAGAATCACCATGAGGGTGGTATTTACCCAAAACCTCACCAACAATTCTGGCAGATTTTTTATGCGGGCGGCTGGCGCCAACTCCCAATTCATACATACCGAATAAAACACGGCGGTGAACAGGCTTTAATCCATCGCGAACATCTGGTAATGCTCTGGAAACAATCACGGACATTGAATAATCAATGTAAGCCGATTTCATTTCATCTTCGATGTTAATAGGAATCAATTTTTCTCCTTCAGACATCATAATTTATACTAATCTATTTTTAGTTTTTAAAATCAACGTGCTAATATACGTTTTTTTGTTTAAAGTCTCAGTGTTTAAGAAGTAAACTTATCACAAAGATTAAAGAGTTCTTTT
>DATGMY010000128.1:0-2443 GCA_035307005.1 Flavobacterium sp.
AATCCTTCGGAAACAATAAAGTGTTTGTTGGCAGTTCCTTTGATTTTGATTTCTCTCAACAAAACCGTATTTTCTTCATCCAAAAGGTGAACAAACGTTTTATCTTGAATATTTGTGGTAATTTCCTGGGGAATCAAAATAACATTTTTACGTGTTTCTTGAATTTTAATAGTTCCTGTATTTCCTGAACGCATCAAATCCTCTGAGTTTGGGAAACTTGCACGAAGTGAAATCGCACCGGTACTTTTATTGATCTGACCACTGATGGCGTCGATTTTTCCTTTTTCTTTATATTCCAGTCCATCAGCCAAAATCAACGAAACGTCGGGCATTAAACCTCCTAAAGCAGAGATATTTTGTAAGGAATCGTTCAACAGGTTTTCTGCTTTTGAAAAATAAAGATAATCGCTTTCGCTCATGGCAAAATACACGTAAACTTCACTTACGTCAGATAGATAAGTCAGTGGTTCTCTGTCTGATTTTGATACCAGATTTCCGATGCGTTTTGGAATTCTTCCGATATAACCACTTACGGGGGCTTTAATCGTAGTAAAACCTACATTAATTTTTGCTGAACCCACAGCAGCAGAAGCTTTGGCAAGCGAAGCTTTGGCAACTTCATAGTTTGATTTGGCGGTTTCTAACTGTACCGGAGCGATTACTTCATTATCGATCAGAGGTTTTAACCGGTCTATTTCCAATTTGGCGTTTTTCAGTTTGGCTTTTTCCACATTTTCATTTGCCAGTGCATTGTTGTATATTTCACTGTAAGCCGAATCATCGATTTTAAACAAAGGCTGACCCGCTTGCACAAAGTCTCCTTCGTCCACATAAATCTCCTGTAAAATTCCTTCAACCTGCGGACGCAATTCCACATTGACTTTACCTTCAATACTTCCCATATAATCTTTGGTAATGTACGCAGTGGTCGTATCTACTTTAATAGCCGGTAATCTCAAATCATTTGTAGTGTCTTTATCGGCACCATTACTTATATGGCACGAATTTAAAAATCCGCTGAAAATCAAAGCAATTCCAATAAAGGATGCGCTTATATATCTATTTACTTGAATCATTTTGAATGTTATTGTTATGCAATTTTTAAAAGCATCAATTTTACTGCCACTTTTAACTTAGTGTACAAAGATAACAAAATTTCAAAGAAAAAAAGATGTAACTCTTGATGAATCAATGCTTTTAATGAATGCTAATCTATTGTTAAATGACTAATGACATTATAAAAATGGTGTTGTTTATGTTTTATTGAGGACTTTTTTGAGTAAAAGTTCCACGCAATTATAATAATTTCTTTATATTTAGTGGATAGAAAAAAACGAGAATGTATGTTGGTAAAAGTCTTTGGAAGCGCAGTTTTCGGAATTCAAGCTTCTACAATCACAATTGAGGTTAATATAGAAAAAGGAATCGGTTACCACTTAGTGGGATTGCCCGATATTGCCATTAAAGAAAGTTGCTATCGTATTGCAGCTGCATTATCTAATATCGGTTATCAGTTGCGTGGTAAAAAAATAACCATTAATATGGCACCTGCCGACCTGCGCAAAGAAGGCTCTGCCTATGATTTACCGATTGCCATTGGAATATTGGCGGCTTCCGGACAAATAAAATCTACTGATTTTTCGGAATGTATTATTATGGGCGAATTGTCTTTAGACGGTTCGGTTCAACCGATAAAGGGTGCTTTACCTATTGCAATTCAGGCAAAAGAAGAAGGTTATAAAAGCATCTTTTTGCCCAAAATCAACGAAAATGAAGCGGCGATTGTAGAAGGAATTGAAGTGTTTGGAATTTCAAATATGAGTGAATTGATCGATCATCTGGAAGGGAAAATTACCTTGCAACCAACAAAAATCGATCAGGCGGCACTTTTTCAGTGGGAAGACGATTTTGCGCATTTGGATTTTTCAGAAGTCAAAGGACAGGAAAACATTAAACGAGCGATGGAAATCGCAGCGGCAGGTGGTCACAATATCTTGCTGATCGGACCTCCGGGTTCCGGTAAAACAATGATTGCTAAGCGGATCCCAAGCATTCTCCCGCCAATGACCCAGGAAGAGGCCTTGGAAACAACCAAAATTCATAGCATTGTCGGAAAAGCACAAAACATCGGTTTGATTAAAAAGAGACCGTTTCGTTCGCCACATCACACAGCTTCATCGGTTTCTTTAGTAGGAGGGGGAAGTTATCCACAACCCGGCGAAATCTCACTGGCACACAACGGTGTTTTATTTCTTGATGAATTGCCCGAATTTAAAAGGGAAGTGCTGGAGGTTTTGCGGCAACCTTTGGAGGATCGTGAGGTAACTATTTCTCGGGCTAAGTTTACCGTTTCTTATCCTTCGTCGTTTATGCTTGTGGCGAGTATGAATCCAAGCCCCAGTGGTTATTTTTCAGATCAGAAAGGAATGGCACAATCATCGGC
>DATGMY010000129.1:0-8174 GCA_035307005.1 Flavobacterium sp.
TGTAAAGCCAATTAAGACAAACAAATCAAAAACTTACGAAGAGAGAGATTTACACAAACTTTTGAGCAGTTATTTAAAAAATACAGACACTTACTCAAAGACAATTTTTCACGAACAATCAAACGGAAAAGACAACAACCAAATTTGGACACATCCAGATATGGTTGGTATTAAGTTCTTAAACTTACAGACAAAAGCAAGCCAAAACTTTTTAAAATCAATAAATCGTGTTGACACTTTCAAATTGAGTTCATATGAACTGAAAAGAGAAATTAACAGTGACAGCGAACTTAAAAAAGCATTTTTTCAAGCAGTTTCAAATTCAAGTTGGGCAAATTATGGGTATTTAGTTGCGTTTGAGTTTAGCGACAGTTTGAATGAAGAAATGGCAAGACTTAATCAATCATTCGGAATCGGAATTATTGAACTAAATGCAAATCCTTATCAAAGTAAAGTGCTATTTCCAGCAGTTTACAGAGATTTGGATTTTAAAACGATTGACAAACTTTGTAAGATGAATAAGGAATTTGAGAAGTTTATAGAACAGACCGAAAAACTAATGACAGCAAGTGAAAAATACGTTTCGGGAGCAGAAAAAGAACTTGACGAATTTTGTGACGGTTATTTTGCCAACGACACAGAAGTTGAAAGTTATTGTAGAGATAAACATATACCAACAATAGAATAATAATCAAACTGAATTATGGAGTTAACAATCAAAAATTGCAACAATATTGACAGTGGAAATATTTCTATCACTAAGAATAAATTAAACATCAAATTTGGAATTAATGGTACTGGAAAAAGCACAATAACAAGAGCAATTAAATACAAAATTGATTCTCCAGAACTTCTAAAGGAGCTACTTCCGTTTAAACATAGAAAATCAGAAATTGAAGTTGAGCCAGAAATAATTACTGATGAAGAGTTAAATAGCGTACTAATTTTTAACGAAGAATATCTCAATCAATTTCTTTTCAAAGAGGATGAATTGATTTCAAATAGCTACGAGATTTTTATTAATACACCAGAGTATAAAAACTCAACAGAACAAATTGAACAGTTGCTGTCTGAAATAAAAAAAGTTTTCTCAGAAAACGAAAATCTTAACAAGATAATTTCTGATTTTGAAAATTTATCAAAAAGCTTTGCAACAACTCAATCTGGTCTCTCCAAATCTTCAGCATTGTACAAAGGATTAAAGGAAGGGAATAAAATCCAACACATTCCAGAATCTTTAAAAGGTTACAGCAAATTAATTAAAGATAAAAATTGTGTTAATTGGTTGGATTGGCAAAATAAGGGAGAACAATTTTTGGATATTTCTGACGATTGCCCTTACTGTACTTCTCCTACTACTGAAAATAAAGAAACGATTAAATCTGTTTCAACATTTTACGACAAAAATGTAATAAAGAATTTTACAGTAATTATTAATGCTTTAAATAATCTTGGTGAATATTTTTCTGAAAATGCGAATTCAACATTAAAAAGCATAACTGAAAAACAAACAGGTTTAGAAGAATCTGAAATGAATTATATTGTTGTTGTCAAACAACAAATTGATGACTTGTTGTTGAAATTGAAATCTTTGAAAAGTATTTCGCTTGTAAGCTTTAGTGAAGACGAAAAGGTAGAAGAAAAATTAAAAGCACTAAAAATAAACATTGAATTATTTGATAGATTTAAGGCAGAAAAAACAACGTCAATAATAGATTTATTAAACAATTCGCTTGACATAGTTCTTGAAAAAGTTGGTTTACTTCAAGGGGAAATTAATAAACAAAAACGTTTAGTTAAAACTCTAATTGAAAAACATAGAAAAAGCATTAACTCCTTTCTGACAAATGCAGGATACAAATACACCGTAGAAATTATAAACGAAAAGTCAGATAATTACAAACTACTATTAAGACATATAGAATCGGATAGTCTAATAAATGGAGGAAAACAACATTTAAGCTTTGGAGAAAAAAATGCTTTTTCATTAGTCTTATTTATGTATGAAGCATTACACAAAAAGCCAGATTTGATTGTGCTGGATGACCCGATTTCATCTTTTGACAAAAGCAAAAAATACGCAATAATGCATATGCTTTTTAGAGGCAAGAGTGAAGAATGTTTTTTAAATAAAACTGTCTTGATGCTGACACACGACCTTGACCCAGTTATTGATACAGTCAAAGTACTTAAAGAATTTAATGATTTATGTAAAGCAAATTTCCTTACAACTAAAAATGGATTACTAAGTGAAAAAAGAATCACAAAGCAAGATTTATTGTCATTTGCTCAAATTTGCAAAAGTGCTTTAGAATCTGATTTGGATGATATTGTTAAACTTATTTATTTAAGACGCAATTTTGAAATAATTGATGATTTAGGAAATGAATATCAAGTTCTTTCAAATCTTTTTCACAAACGAAAGAAAACTGAATGTAAAGACCAACGAAAAGAAATCGGAAATGATTTAATGTCAGAAGCAGATTTTGATGCTGGAAATCTAAAAATTAAAGAAATTATTCCAAGCTTCGAATATGATACTTTTTTAACAATGATAGAAGATAAGGAGAATCTAAAATCTTTATATAATGGTACAGACAATAGTTATGCAAAGTTAAATATATTCAGACTTATTTATAATGACACAATTTCTGAAATCCCAAGTGTTTTAAGAAAATTCATTAACGAAACTTTTCATATAGAAAACGAACTTATTTGCCAACTTAACCCAAACGAATATGACCTTGTACCTGATTTCATTTTGGAAGAATGCGACAATTTTATAACAGAATAAATGACTTCAAAACAAAGAACCACTGGCTATAATAACTAAGCTTTCGTCTTGTCTGGAAGACAAGAGATGAAAGCCCGTTGAACGGAACCGTAGGGAGCTTAATACGTATTATGGAGTTTTCAAACGTTGACTTTAAGATATATGAACAGTATTTTACGCTTGGTTTTAATGAAAAATTTCAGATGAGTAGATCTCATTGGTTATATTAGAACAGTTCTCAAAAATCCAAAACGATTTTACCTTCGCGTATTTTAAGTTTTTCTTTTTTCTCTAATTGTTTGATGGTTCGGATCACAGTTTCCACACGCAATCCTGTTAAATCTGCCAATTGCTGTCTGGATAAATCTACCAAAAATTCCGTCCCTTTTACACCCTCGCGTTTTTTCAGATAAGTCAGTAATGTCCATATCCTTTTTTCAGGACTTTGCGACGATATTTCCGGAGCCATTATGGATTTGTAATACAACCTGCGCGCCAGACTTTTATTGAGTTCCAAAGAAACTTCGGGGTGTTGGTGCAGCATTTCATAAAAATACGTTTTCGATATTTCAAGTATCTTTCCTTTGGTTACAGCGATTGCATTGGCTGGATAAGGCTCGTCGATAAACAACGGAGGCTCTCCAAAACTCTGCCCTTCTACAAAAATGTTTTGGATAAATTCCTTTCCGTCTTCGGTAAAGTTGTTCATTTTTACTTTTCCTTCAACAATCTGATAATAAAACCCCGGAAAATGCCCCATTTCAAAAATAAGTTCATTTTTCTTCACCTTCCTTATCTCGGCACCAAATTGCAACAACAGTTCTTCGCTTATCATAATTCACATAATCTATCGAAACAAATGTACCTTAAACTGCGGTTTTAAAAAACTGCTGCCACTTTATTTTTTACCTCGGGAAGCACCTTTTCCACAAACCATTGATTTTTGTTCATCCAGATAAAATTGCGTGGAGACGGATGCGGCAACGGAAAATAATCGGGCATAAACTCTTTATAATTCTGTATGTTTTCAGTGATGGTTTTGTATTTCTTTTCTTTCAGATAATACTTCTGGGCATATTGACCAATGAGAAAAACAAGCTCTGCTTCTTTCATTTGGGCAAACAAACGTGAATGCCACAAAGGTGCACATTCCTTTCTGGGAGGCAGGTCGCCCGATGTTCCTTTGCCCGGATAACAAAATCCCATCGGAACCAATGCAAAAAGTTTGGGATCATAAAACTGTTCTTTATTCACTCCCAACCATTTGCGCAACTGATCGCCGCTGGCATCATTCCACGGTATATTGGACTGATGCACTTTTAAACCCGGTGCCTGACCAATGATCACAATTTTTGATTCGGGATGCGCCTGTACAACAGGATTTGCGCCCAATGGCAAAAAAGCTTCACATACTGTGCATTTCCGTATCTGTTGCAGCAGTTCATCAAACATTTCTATGGTTTTTTTAATGCCAGTGTATAAACCGTGTAGGGATATATTCTTTTAGACAAGAAATAACTCGCAAAAGTTAATACAATCAAAGGTAACCATAAAACGTAGGAATTAAAAATCCCAAAGGTTAGAAATATAGCGGTAAACGGAGCGTGCAAGGTAGCACCCACAGTTAATGCCACGCCCAAAATAACAAAATTCAGTACCAAAGCATCGGGAAAGAAATACGTTTTTGCCAGAATCCCCACGATCAATCCAAGGCAAGCACCTGAAAAAATACTGGGTGCAAAAACACCACCATCGCCGCCTAATTTCAATGTAAAACCTGTTGTCCAAGGCTTAATGACTGCAAGGAGTAATGCCAACGATGCAAAACCTACGACATGATTTTCACTTACAGTCATTTGTTGAATGGTATGATAGCCCGATCCGTATAATTCTGAAAGAAAATATAAAACCGTTCCCAGCAAAACCGCTCCTGTGAGCAACTGAAGCAATGGTCGTCTGTCAAAAAAAGCAGCTTTTTTAGTAAAAGTAACGATACGGGTCATATATACCCCGTAAAAACCTGCCAAAACACTCAATATAATAAAAAACGGTACTGCTTCCATATTCCAATCCTGTACGTGAGGACTTAAATCTGCCAACGGATTTACATTCATCAGCAAAAGAATCGCTGTTGCGAAAGCCACACTCAATATATGCGTTGTCCAAAATACCTTGGTTTTCTGTTTTCCGATGGTTTCATACGAAAAGAACAAGCCTGCCAACGGACTGCAGAACAAAATGGTCACACCGCTGGCAATAGCCGCACCCATAAATTCTTTGCGGTATTTTTTAAAAATGACATCTTTGCGTGAAGCCATATCGCCCAGGGCAGCCGTTGCCACTACAGTAGAAACCTCTATTCCTGTAGTCCCTCCAAAAACAACCGTAAGAAACCCATTGAAAAAATGCGACGGAATTTTATAGGCAGGAATCTTTTTCCGGAAACGCACTGCTTCCAAAACTTCAGAAATTCCTTTGTTTTTCTTTTTATTAAACACAAATTGCCTCAAGAAGTAAATCAATGCCAGCCCGATAAAAGGAAAGATAATAAAGAACAACTTGAAGTTTTTTGCTTTATATAACAACAAATGTTCGTATTGCTCTACCAGGTTTTTAAACATCAGGGTAATCAATCCCACAGCAATTCCCACCAAGGCAGAACACAATGCTACCCGGCTCCACTTTACCCACTGGTAATTTTTCTTGGATACGTTTGTTTTAAAGTCCATAAACACAAAAAAGAGAAGCACAATGCTCCTCTGTTTTTTTTAAAAATTCAAAAATACGTCATTAAATGGATTTTGGTCCAAATTCTTCAAAGAAAATCTGATTCTCGGTTACTTGGTTCGTTTTTAATTCAACAATCATTTTTTCGATAAACGGTCGTGGTCCACACACATAATATTCTGCATTCTGATCAAATTTCCAGTCTTTTATTTTTGTAAAATCGATATGACCTTTCAATACACTTTTATCTGCCACCGATTCTTCCACAATGTCATAAAACTGATATTTGCGTACGTTTGGATGATTGTTTTCGATGTATTTAATCTTATCGGCAAAGGCGTGCACATCCTTGTTTCTGCAAGCGTGAATCCATACCACTTCGTGCTCCGCCTGTTCGTCCAGATCCAAAGCTTCCAACATAGACAATAAAGGGGTTTGTCCAATACCCCCACTGATAAAAACTTTTTTATTGTTGTTTTCTTTCAACACAAAATTCCCTGCGGGTGCACTCAGTTCTACTTCATTTCCTTCATAAATATGGTCGTGCAGATAATTGCTGATCATTCCGTTTACCGCAATATTAACTCCGCTTTCCCGTTTTACGGAAATACGGAAATATTCGCCGTTGGGAGCACATGAAATACTGTATTGACGGATCTGTTCCAAATTCAACTGGGGCAAAAATACTTTAATGCTCAAATATTGTCCCGGCAAATGTTCAGGAATTTCTTTGCCGTCTTTTGGCTTCAGATAAAAAGAAGTGATTTCAGCAGATTCTTCTACTTTACTTTTCACAATAAAAGTACGCCAGCCGGTCCAGTTTCCGGTTTCCTCACTTTTCTGTTGGTACATTTTCTGTTCGTGACCAATCATCATACCCGCCAATTGCTTGTATGCCAAAGTCCATGCTTCTATAACTTCATCCGTAGCAGCGTCTTTCAACACTTCTTTGATAGATGCCAGCAAGTGCGTTCCTACAATATTGTATTGTTCAGGCTGAATGTTCAGGCTGGTGTGTTTATGTCCGATCATATCCACGGCAGGCATCAAAACAGCAGGATTGGAAATGTTTTCGGCATACGCCAATACCGCCATTGCCAAAGCTGTTTGTTGTTTTCCCGAATTCTGATTTCCCATATTGAACAAATTTTTCAATTCAGGATGATGTGTAAACATTCGGTTGTAAAAATGTTTCGTCAATGCTACACCTCCTTCGCGCAACAAAGGAACGGTAGCTAAAATGATTTGTTTATGTTGATCTGTAAGCATAATTTAAATTCTAATTGGGCACAAAATTAGGTGGGCAAAAAGGCTATTCTTATGACTGTGATCATAAGTCTGAGATTTACTTCATAAAAATTGGTTAAAACCGGCAAGTAATCATGACGGTCTTTCCGGCAATTCTCTTAATTTTGAAAAGATTAAATTTCAATACTATGTCGTTAGACTCCATTTTAGACGCGATTTATCTTTTGCCCGAAGCTTCAAAAAATATGCTGAAAGAACATTTAGATGAACACCACGCTGCGAAAGGAACACTTTTGCTGCAACAACACAAAATAGAAAAGTACATTTACTTTATCAAAAAAGGAATGGTCCGTGCTTATGCACCTATGCCTGATCATGAAGTCACTTTTTGGTTTGGGGCGGAAGGTGCTACGGCTGTTTCGATGAAAAGCTATGTCAAGAATGAGGCAAGTTATGAAAATATAGAACTTCTGGAAGATTGCAGTTTCTACAAAATCAATGCCGATGTTTTGCAAAAGCTGTATCAAACAGACATAGAAATAGCCAACTGGGGGCGAAAATTTGCTGAAAATGAATTGATAAAAAGTGAAGAACGATTGATTTCCCTTCAGTTCAAATCTGCCAAAGAACGCTATTTAGATCTTATTACACATCATCCCAACCTGTTTCGGCGTGTGGCATTGGGACACCTTGCTTCCTATTTGGGAATTACTCAGGTAAGTCTCAGTCGCATCCGTGCGGATATAAAATAATTTCAGAAGACCTTTTTTATCATTTGTAAAATTTTAGACGTTTTAAATACCTCAACTTTGCATCAGAAAATATTAAAACTATGAACTGGATTTATTTGATTGTTGCAGGTTTGTTTGAAGTTTTGTTTACAACCTGTTTGGGAAAAGCGAAAGAAGTAAGCGGAAGTGAAGCGTATATTTGGTACGCAGGTTTTGGCATATCGTTGGTAATTAGCATGGGATTATTGATGAAAGCTACGCAGACACTTCCGTTGGGAACAGCTTATGCCGTATGGACAGGAATTGGAGCTGTGGGAACGGTACTGGTGGGAATTTTCGTTTTCAAGGAACCCGCTGCTTTTTGGCGGTTGTTTTTCATTACCACACTGATCGGTTCGATTGTAGGATTAAAGGCGGTTTCGGCAGGGTAAGATTTTTGACCTGTGTGGTTATGGGAAAACAAAAAATGGGGAAATTTAGTAAATAAACATTATGGAGCTGCCATTTTTAATAATTTGCCTGATGAATTAATATTTAACTAATCGGGTCAGCAGTATTCCACAAAAACTTCAGGGGTGTCCTTTTTCCTTACTAAACTTTTCAAACCCTCCTCTCTTCTACTGATTTACCTTATTTATTTCTTATTTAACTCATTTCTATAGTACCAATCCCAACTTGCGAAATATAATGATAAA
>DATGMY010000130.1:0-13465 GCA_035307005.1 Flavobacterium sp.
TGTATTATCTTTCTGTAAAATGTTTTATATTTGGAATATAACTAAAACAAAAATTTGAAAATATGAAGAAAATATTATCACTTTCTTTATTGTCTTTAATAGCTTCTCAGTCTTTTGCAGGCGGACACCGTATCAGTATGCAGGGACAACGTCAGTTGGCTATGGGACACACGGGAGTAGCCGTAATCGGGCAGAACGCAGAAAGTATGTTTTTTAACCCGGCGAGTGGTGTCTTTCTGGAAAATAAATGGAGCTTCTCAGCCGGAATGACCGCTTTGGTTTCTGATGTAAGATTCCAGAATTCACTTTATAACTGGAGCAGCGAAACGCGCAACGTGGGAACACCGTTTTACTTCTATGGAAATTATCAGCTATCAGACCGTCTTTCTTTTGGTTTGGCTGTTTATACACCTTATGGAAGCAAAGTGGATTGGGATCAGGACTGGGCAGGATCACATCTGGTAAACAATATAGACCTGAAAGCCTTTTTTATTCAGCCTACGGCGTCTTTTAAACTCACAGACAACATCAGTGTCGGTGCCGGATTGATTTACGTAAACGGCGGTGTTACCTTCAACAGAAATATTTCGCGGAGTATGGTAGATGAGCAAGGCAACAGATCAGATGTTACTATAGATGCATCAGGCGTTAGTGCCTGGGGATATAATCTGGGGGTAACTGCCAAACTGGATGATTATGTAACTTTCGGAGTAAACTACCGCTCAAGAATCGATATGAAAGCAGAAGGCGGGGAAGCGAAATTCAACGATATGCCGGCATTTTTAAAAGAATCTTATCCCAATGGTAGGTTCAATGCCACCTTACCGCTTCCGGCAGAGTTAACAGTTGGTTTTTCTTACCAGATTGATAGCAAATGGTTGGTGGCAATCGACTACAACCGCACGTTTTGGGATGCTTATAAAAGTCTGAATATAGAGTTCGACAATCCGTTGGTAGGCACTTCTGTCAATCCGCGAAATTATAAAGATTCAGGAACAATCCGTGCAGGAGCTCAATTCACGCCTTCCGAAAAATTCTCAGCCAGAGTAGGGGGGTATTACGACATTTCGCCGGTTCAGAATGGTTATTTTGCACCGGAAACACCACGCAATGATGCCTTAGCCGGAACGTTAGGTTTTACGTATCAGATCACACCAAAATTCGGAGTGGATTTTTCGGCGGCGATGCTGTACTTTGAAGAAACCAACAATTCTTACAACCACTATATCGAAGACGGGGCTTATGTTTCGTTTGGAGGAGATTACCGTTCAGCGGCATACTCTCTTGGATTGGGTTTATCGTATAACTTTTAATTGACCGTATTTATGAAAAGATATCAATCCTTATTATTAGCAGCGTTCGCATTTAGTTTTGCAGCCTGCGAACCGGAATTTGAAAATGAAGTAAACAATGAAACCTATTCAAGCGGTGAAGCTGATTTTACTACCTATGTAGCTGTGGGGAATTCGCTTACGGCAGGATATATGGATGGAACAATGTATCGTTCAGGACAGCAGTATTCCTTTCCAAACTTATTGTCAAAACAATTTGCTGTTGTAGGAGGTGGTGTGTTTACACAACCCTCGTTTGGCGATGACGGGAGTGATGTGGGCGGTCTGTTGTTTATGGGCAATCAGATAGGGGCTACACGCTTGATCATCAATATGCAGTCTGGCGGACCTGAAAACCTGAGGGGAACTCCCACAGTAGAAATCAGCAATCTTCAGGCACAAGCCTATCATAATATGGGAGTTCCGGGAGCGAAATCTTTCCATTTATTAGCTCCGGGTTATGGAAACATAGAAGGGGTGGCAATGGGAACGGCAAATCCTTATTTTGTACGTCACGCAACTTCGCCTGATGTAACTGTTTTAGAAGATGCTGTTTCGTTAAATCCTACGTTTTTTACCAACTGGATCGGTTCCAATGATGTATTGGCATTTGCGTTGTCGGGCGGAACAGGAATCAATCAGGAAGGCAATATGAACCCCGGCACTTACGGAGGAAATGACATTACAGATCCACAGTTATTTGCAACAGCTTACACAGCGATTCTTAACGGATTGACTGCTAACGGAGCAAGAGGAGTGGTTGCAACGATTCCTTATGTGACATCAATTCCTCATTTCACTACCGTTCCTTACAATCCGTTGACTGCAGAAGCGTTGGGAGGAGATGCGGTAGTTGCACAATTAAATGAAACATTGTTCGGGAAATTAAAGATGGCTCTTACAATGTTGGGTGAAGAAGACCGGATCAAGCTTTTTGATGCAAATGAAGAAAATCCTTTATTGATAGTAGATGAAAGTTTAACGAATTTGTCACAACAAATAGCTGCCATAGCTTCTCAGGATCCTGAGCTGGCACCATTAGCTTCTTTATTGGGACAATTATACGGACAGGCACGTCACGCAACCAAAGACGATTTATTTGTTTTAGGAACAAGTGGTGTCATAGGAACCAATACTACATCGCCAATTTTGGATAATGTTCCGGAACCTTACAGAGAAATGCTGGGAAAAATGGGAGTAACATTTCCATTAGAAGATAAATATACCTTGACACCTCAAGAGCAAGCTGAAATCAAAACCGCAACAGATCAGTTCAACGAGATTATCTGGACACAAGCTTACTCAAAAGGCTTGGCAGTAGTCAATATGAATGCTATTATGGGCTATCTGATTGATGGAATCAGGGTAGAAGACGGGCAGTTTTATACGGAAGATTATTTCAACGGAGACAATCTCAACAGAGTATTGTTTTCATTGGACGGTGTTCATCCAAATCCGCGCGGATATGCTTTTGTAGCCAATGAAATTATTAAGGCAATCAACAATCATTATGGAGCAAAACTGCCGTTGCTGGTAACTGGAAATTATCCGGGGGTAACAGTCAAAGCATCTAATTAAACAACAAATAGCTATGAGAATTTTAATCAATCTGATTGTAACGGCACTGATTGTGTTTTTACTGTCTAATTTCCTGCCGGGCGTAAGTGTGGATGGCTTCGGAGCATCTGTTATCGTCGTCATTGTAATGGCAATCCTTAATATTTTTGTGAAACCCATTTTACAGATCATTTCTATTCCCATTACCATTTTAACCTTAGGATTATTCCTTTTTGTGATCAATGCGTTTATTATATGGTTATGCAGTGTTCTTGTAGGCGGTTTTCACGTGGAAAGCTTTTGGTCGGCATTATTGTTTAGCCTGGTTTTATCCATTGTACAATCGATAATTGGCGGAGTGATGACTAATAACTGAAATAATTTTACTAATAATTAAGATTCAGTGATTTAAAAATTTGATTGGCTTGTAAAAATAATGTATTTTTGCAAGCCAATTTTAGTTAGTAAACAATATAACAATGAATATCACAAGAAATAATGTAGATGCTCTAAACGCAGTTATTACAATCGATGTAGCAAAAGCAGACTTTGCAGAGAATGTAGAAAATGTTCTTAAAAACTATAAGAAAACCGCAAACATTCCGGGATTCAGAAAAGGGCAAGTGCCTATGTCACTGGTAAAAAAACAATATGGTCAGGCGGTACTGTTTGAAGAAGTGAACAAATTGTTGCAAGACAGTTTAAACAATTATTTAAACGAAGAAGAGTTAGACATATTAGGAAATCCGATTCCGGTGGCAAAAGACATCGACTGGGAAGCAGATACATTAAGTTTTGATTTCGAATTGGGATTAGCACCTGAGTTTGCAGTGGATTTATCAGGAAACGATATGACCAGATATCAGATTGTTGCCGATGATGAAATGATTGATGAGCAGGTAGAATACATCCAAAAACAATACGGTAAATTAGTTTCTAAAGAAAAATCGGAAGAAGGAGACAATCTTCGTGTAAAAGTTGCCAATGCAGAAGAAAACATCGACAGCGAAACTACGTTTAATATTGCTGATATCCGTACCAAAACCAACCAAAAGAAATTTATCGGTAAAAAAGTGGGGGATGAGGTAACTGTTTCCACAAAAGGCTTGTTTGAAGACGAACACAAACTGATGAATGTTTTAAACATTGAGCACGACCGTGCGCACGGATTGGAAATTGACGTAACATTTACGATTGAAGAAATTTCTACTCAGGAAAAAGCCGAATTAAACCAGGAGTTTTTCGATAAATTGTTTGGAGAAGGAAAAGTTACTTCAGAAGAAGAATTGAGAACCCGCATTAAAGAAGATGCTGAAAAACAATTTGCACAGCAAGCAGACCAAAAATTTATGAATGATGTGGTAGAGGCATTGGTTGAAAAAACAACTTTTGAGCTTCCTAAAGAATTTTTGGTAAAATGGCTTCAAACAGTAGGTGAAACACCATTGACAGAAGAGCAGGCAAATGAAGAGTACACGAAATCTGAGCAAGGATTACGCTATCAGTTGATCGAAGCTAAAATCATCAAAGAAAATGAGATGCAGATTACTTTTGACGAAATCAAAGATTATACTTCCAACCTGATCAAAGACCAGATGGCTCAGTTCGGGCAAATGGAACCTTCAGAAGAAGATGTAAACAATATTGCATCGCGCGTGTTGTCTGATCAGGAAGAGGTAAAACGTATCTCAGAACAATTGATGAACGATAAAATGATGAAATTGTTTGCTGAAAAAGTAGATGCAAAAACGAAAGAAGTAAGTTATAAAGATTTCGTTAAAGAAGCATACGGAGCATAATTTCTGTAAAATATTAACTACCTTTGAGTGTCGGAATTTTTCATTTCGACGCTCTTTTTTTAACTTTATCAGAAAGAAATATATTTATGGATTACGGAAAAGAATTTAAAAAATACGCCACCCAGCATCATGGAGTAAATACGATGTACTACGACAAGCTCGTGAATAGTATGACTCCGTATATTATTGAAGAGCGCCCGATGAACATTGCCTCTATGGACGTTTTTTCACGTTTAATGATGGATCGGATCATCTTTATGGGAACCGGAGTAGATGATTATGTGGCTAATATTATCACAGCACAATTGTTGTTTTTAGAAAGTGTAGATGCTTCTAAAGACATTTCAATTTACATCAATTCGCCGGGCGGAAGCGTATATGCCGGATTGGGAATTTACGATACCATGCAGTTTGTAAAACCGGATGTGGCAACTATTTGTACAGGAATGGCTGCGTCTATGGGAGCCGTGCTTTTATGTGCAGGTGCCGAAGGAAAACGTTCTGCACTGCCGCATTCGCGGGTAATGATTCATCAGCCGTCGGGCGGTGCGCAGGGTGTGGCAACAGACATGGAAATCAACCTGAAAGAAATGTTGAAATTAAAAGAAGAATTATACCAAATCATTGCAAAACACTCCAAACAGCCGTACGACAAAGTATATAAAGACTCTGAACGCGATTATTGGCTTCGTGCCGATGAGGCCAAAGAATACGGTATGGTGGACGAAGTTTTAGTTAGAGAATAGTAGAAAGGAATAAAATGGATGAAGGATTTAACTGTTCTTTTTGCGGACGGGCAAAAGCAGATACCGATATTTTAATCGCAGGAATCAATGCGCATATCTGTGAGAATTGTGTGGAACAGGCACACGGAATTGTTTTAGAGGAATTAAAATCGCAGAAAAGCGAAGAGCTTTCCAAAGACTTTATGTTGAAAAAACCCCGTGAAATACGTGCGTTTTTAGATCAGTATGTCATTGGTCAGGATCAAACCAAAAAAGTACTCTCCGTAGCGGTTTACAATCACTACAAGCGTTTGTGGCAGGAGGATACCAAAAACGATGTGGAAATCGAAAAAAGCAACATCGTGGTGGTTGGGCAAACCGGTACAGGGAAAACGCTGGTTGCAAAAACCATTGCACGGATGCTCAATGTTCCTCTGGCGATTGTCGATGCTACTGTTTTGACCGAAGCAGGTTATGTAGGCGAAGATGTAGAAGGTATTTTGACCAAATTACTGCAGGCAGCAGATTATGAGGTGGAACGTGCCGAACGGGGAATTATTTTTATCGACGAAATCGACAAAATTGCCCGCAAGAGCGATAATCCTTCCATCACACGCGATGTAAGCGGAGAAGGAGTACAGCAAGCTTTATTAAAGCTTTTGGAAGGTTCGGTAGTCAATGTGCCGCCCAAAGGAGGACGAAAACATCCTGATCAAAAATTTATTGAAGTAAACACACACAATGTTTTGTTTATTGCCGGAGGCGCGTTTGACGGAATAGAACGCATTATTTCCAAACGGATGAACTTTCAGGCAGTAGGTTTTGGATCTTCAAAAGAAAATGAGAAAGCCGATAAGAGTAATTTGCTGCAATACATTATACCGAAAGATTTAAAAGATTTTGGTTTGATCCCCGAAATCATCGGGCGTTTGCCGGTGCTTACACACATGGATCCGCTGGATCGTGATACCTTGCGTTCGATTCTCACAGAACCTAAAAACGCATTGGTAAAGCAATATCAGAAACTGTTTGAAATGGATGGTGTAGAGCTGACCTTTACAGAAGATGCCCTTTGGTATATTGTAGATAAGGCCCTGGAATATAAATTAGGTGCCCGAGGGTTGCGTTCGTTGTGCGAAGCCGTTTTGACCGATGCCATGTATGAGCTTCCGGGATCCGATATCGATACACTGGAAGTCGATGCCGATTTTGTAAAACAAACGCTGGACAAGAATATGATGAAACGTCTGGCATTTACAGCATAATTTATAAACTCCGATTTTTATCGGAGTTTTTTTATTTTTGGGAATTTGAAACTGACTTTGCATTCTTTTAAAAACCTAATACTCTTTATGATAAAAAAACAGCAATAACTTTAAGTAATAACCTGAGTTTGATTAATATGTTGTTGATTTTTAATGTTTTAATAATTATTACAGGGTTTCGGAAACATTACTTTTCAGAAGGAAGTGATTAAAACCTTCAGCATTGTTCTGTAATAGCAATGAGTGAATTTTTCACAGATGATTTTACAACACATAGAAAGGCTGAAAGCCTTTGATATGATTAACGTAAGACAACGCCTTACGATAGAATCCGACACAAATATGCCCTTTCAGGGTATAACAAATTGATTTTAAGGAATTTTTATATCATTTCATCTTTTTACTTTAAGACTTTTAAACTCCCGATAATTATCGGGACGGCTTACTTATCTCCTGTTGTGGTAAAAAATTTAACTATAAATTTTATAAAAAGGCAAAAATAATCGTAATATTGTATTCTTGATAAAAACTACTTTGACTTATGCAAACAAATATAATAGGAATAATAGCAGATGACCATCAACTATTTGCTGATTCTTTTTCCAATCTCCTTGAACACACAGGGTTTTTTACGGAAGTACAAAGTTTTGCGGACACAAGGAGTTTATTTCAGTATCTTTTAAAAAACACCAAAAAAGAAGGCTATTTATTTTTAGACTATTATTTAAATGACCAGGTAGGGATTGGGATTATTAATGAGATAAGACGTTTAAACAAAAATATCAAAATTATAATCTTAAGTAGCGTAACCAATCCGGTCGCTATACAAACAATGATGTCCTTCCATCCGGATGGGTTCATCTCAAAATCAGCGGGCTTTGGGGTTGTTTTAGACTGTTTGCAAAATGTCAAACATGGAACAACTTATTGTTGTTCGTTTATTGAGAGCAAAATAGAAGAGTCACTTCATCACGATTCTGTAGATTTCAGTCCGAGAGAGATGGAGATTTTACAGTATTTTGCCAAAGGATTTTCGGTAATTGAAACGGCAGATAGGTTATTTTTGAGTAAACACACGGTAGTTACTCATCGCAGAAGTATGATGGCGAAAACCCAGAGTAAAACGATAACAGAATTGTTGGCATTTGCAAGAAAGTATGGAATATTGCTGGATTGATTTTTATGTGACTTTTTATACTTTGTAAGTCTGATTAAAAAAGCCCCGGTTACAATGAGAAAATACATTCTTATTATAGTTTTGATATTTATGAAGATATCAATGAGTTATGCACAGGTGTCTGTAGGAGATTCTGTGAAAAGGAATTATTTTGATTCATTGAATGGATTATACGCATCCGGAAAAATAAGTGACACTGCCTATCTGCATAAAATAGATTCACTTAGTGACCATTTGGTGAATCAGGGGATTTTGTACAGTGTCAGTGACATGTTGCAAAACCTGAAACTTTATAATGAGATTGTATGGAGCAAAGAGGCGTATCGCCCTTTTCGGAAAAACTATTATTTGATACTTTTAAACAATGCACATATATCAAACCTCCGCGGAGCATCTATTTATTATGCTGAAAAAGTAAGGGCAGAGAGTGAAAAAGACGGCTCACAACGTACTTTTATAGAGGCTTCAGTAAAATCTCAGATATACTCCTTACAGGAAAGAAATGAGGATGTTATTGCATTATATAAAAAAAATGAAAAGCAATTAGATACCTTACTCACACACTTAAAAAAGAATCCGGATAATTTCTATTTAGAGGCATTGGATGTATTGGGTTTCCTAAAAAGAACCCTTGATGCTTATGCGGCTCAGAAAGATACTGTTCACCTTGAAAGCGTATATAATTTAAGTAAAGAATTCATAGAAGAGATCAGGTCCTGTACGTCTGTTCGTGAAAGTGATAAAGCTATGGCAGCTTTTTTTTCGTTTGCCCTGGATATTGATAGAAATAATTTTTATGAGGAATATGATCAGACATTGGAGATCTTAAATCGCTTAGACCAATTAAAAAATCAGTATCCCGCACAAACTTTGGAATACATAGATTATAGTATATTGGAAGGAAAAAGCACCCTTTTTTTAAAACTAAAAAATATAGACAGTGCTTCTTTTTATATTGAAAAATATCTTGACTTTCCTATTTCTTTTGAAGACAAACAAATTTTCGTTTATGATTTTAAAGCAAGCTTAGAAGCTTTAAAAGGGAATCACGAAAAGGCGTATGAATTACAAAAAAAGGCACTGGATGAATCCTTCAGAATACAGCAGGCTTTATCAAAGGAAATGGATGAACTGCTGTATGCCCAGACACAGGCGGAACATCATAAACTGGCTTTGGAACGAAGTGAAAAGCAAAAGAAGAATCGTACAATTTGGATCATAACACTCCTTTTGACAGGAACTGTCAGTGTGGTCACGATTTATGTTTTGATGCAGGCAAAAAACAGAAAGGCCAAAAAAATCATTCAGAATCTGAACGAAACCGCCAACATACAGATTGCTGTAATGGAAGAATATGGAAATCAGGTGCGGAAAGAAGAACAGAAAAAAATATCCCAAAACCTTCACGATGATTTAGCCGGAACATTGGCAACATTGGTACACAGAACAGAATTAGCAGTGTTAAAAACCACAGACAAGCAACAAGCAACAGAGCTTGTCCGAATCAAAGAATTAATAGCTAAGATCTTTAATGATGTGAGGAATAACAGTCATAATTTGTATGAAATTGCGCACCTTCCCGGTGAACAAATGTTTGTGGAGCATATTCAGAATCTGGCAGAAATTGCTTTCCCCGGTTCTCATTATAAACTGAATATAGATATTGAAGAGTATGCTTTAGAATCTGCCACATTGGAATTTCGTTCTGAATTAATGCGTGTGATACAGGAAGCCTTTACCAATATCGTAAAACACGCCAAAGCCACTCAGGTGGACTTGCTGATCTATAAAGAAAAAAAGGAACTGATTGTGATAGTTAAAGATAACGGAATAGGAATCAAAGGAAAATCAGATAAAGAAACCTTGGGAATGAAAAGCATAGAAGAACGCCTGAAAAAAATCGGTGGAACCTTTATTATTAAAGGAAATAAAACAGGGGTTGAATTGATTATTTCCATTCCGGTAGTATCTTCATAATTTCGGATACCTTTTTCTTAGATACCTGATTTTTGAAATTAATTTAAACGAGTCCGGCTTGATCCTATCAAGCCGGACTTTTTTATGCCATAAGTTTTCGCTCATAAGATTTCTTCTAAAACCACCATCGCATAAATATGTTATTTTGAATTGATTTGCATCGCATAAACATGCTATACCAACCCTCATTGTTATGATTTTATCTTACAGTACAATACTTTCGCTTCGTAGTTCAGGAAATGTATGTGTGTTTTTTTGCAAATGAATTAATCCGGCAAGTTTAAAAGGGACAATAGGGAGTATTTGGACGAATCAGAATTTCTGAAAATTGAAAATACGCAGCGTTTCAGCCTGGATGGAGTTTTTTGATTGGTAGTAAGAACTTTAAAAGGATCATTGAAATATCGTAATTAAAATATAGTCAGAGGTTTATGAGAAATTGTAAAGAAAGCGCATCGTGTTTTGTTCTACAAGCGTGTAGAACAAGTTCTACATTTGGTATGTTGAAAGTTCTACAAATAGTTTTGTTTCAGTTAGTTAATTTTGTACAGCCTTTATATATTCTGAAGTTACAGGCTGTTTTTTTAAATGTTTAATTAAAAATCGTTTTGAGTAAAAAGTGGCAATATATGAATTTAAAGATTATGGATTTTAAAAATAGAAAAGTGGTTCATTATACTTTACTTTCAAGTATCATCATTTTACAGCTTTTGCTACTCATCATATTATATAATGAGATTTTTAATGAAGCAAAATTACGGGAACTTCAGGTTGATTTGGATGTTTCTGAAAAGGCGAAGTATTTTAGTGAGCTTACCAAAGACGATTACATTGCCGCGCAATACAACTTACAGAATTACATCCAGACAAAAGACGAACAATACCTGATAAATTATAACAATGCGCTGAACAGTTTAAATAAGAATATTCAAAGCCTGGCAGAAACTTCTGACAAAAGCGATTTGTTTACATCTTATTTAAACCGGAAAAGTCATTCAAACCTGTCTGTCAAAAACATCAACAACATTATAGATTCGTTGCGCAGTATTGAAATCGCACCGGATTTACAGGAACAGGAAGATTTAATAAAATTAAAAAATTTCAACTACGACATGATTCTAGACAGCATCAGTGTAGAATCTTCCATAGTGGTTGACAGTGTTCAGCACAAAGGACTGTTGCACCGGTTGGGTGATGCCATTTCCGGAAAAGTGAATGTTCAGAAAGAAAAAGAAAATATCGTATTGACCATAAAGCAGGGCAAGGATGTTACATCTGGCACTATGGAGGAGCAGTTAACCCGGATTTTTAAAAACACGAATGAATATTACCAGAAAGAATTCACTAATTATAAAAATCATTTAGAGGGTTTAAAAGAGAAGGAGACCGGTTTTTTTAATCAGAACCAGGAATTGTTGAACTACAGCCATCTGTTGTTAAACAAATATAATGATGCTTTGATTTATTTTACGAATGACGCTAAAGTCAAATTTGAGGATCAGTATAGAACCAATAAGTTGATAAGATATTATACCGTGATAGGATTGATTATTCTTTTGGTGGTCATTTCCGCAATTCTGACCTTATTGACCCGCCTGACATTTAGTTATGAAAAACGGTTACTTACAGCTAAGGCAAAAATTAAGGAAAACTTAAGTTTTAAAAACAGAATCGTTGGTATGATCAGTCATGAGATCAGAGCTCCTTTAAACATGATATCCATTCATGCCAGAAATATAGTCAGACAGGTAAATGATAAAGATATAAAAGACTCGTTAAAATCGATTCAGTTTGTCACAACCTCTTTATCTCTTCTGGCAAATCAGATTCTCGATTTTTCAAAAAATGAAAACAGGAAAATGAAGCTCAACAAAAACACTTTTGATTTAAAGGACGAATTAGACGAAATCCTGAAAACATTAGGTGTTTTTGTCAAAAGCCAGGGCAATACATTCATTGTGGAAAATGGCGTCACAGAACATATTAAAGTGTATTCCGATGCTACCAAAATACAACAGCTGTTTCACAATATTGTAGGCAATGCCAATAAGTTTACAAAAAAGGGGAATATTTTAATTTCAGTTACCCCCGAAAGATCAGCTCCGGATAAACTGAAACTCTTTATTAAGGTTAGAGATGACGGCATAGGCATTCACGAAGAGGATCTGAAATATATTTTTGAAAGTTACCACCAGCCGGCACAGGTGGCAAACATAAAAAATATCGGTACCGGATTGGGATTGTATCTGTGCAGGGAAATTATAGAACTGTTTGATGGCGAAATTGAAATAACAAGTAAGAAGAATATTGAGACCATTGTTTCTTTTACGCTTGTTTTAGACTTAGGTAGTGAATAAAAGTAATAGAGGTAAAAATGGAAGAAGAATTTTGTTTTATAACTGCAGACGACCATAGTGTAATAACCAGGTCACTGGAATTTATTCTCAAGGATTTATACAAAGATGCTGTCGTATATCAGCTTAATACTTTGGAGGAGGTAGTTGAAATGCTTAGCTCAACTACCATTCATCTGTTGTTGCTCGATATTTCTTTTCCCGACGGAAACCCACTGGGTCTTATACCTTCTCTAAAAAAGAAGTACCCCGGTTTAAAAATCTTAATGTTCTCCGGGCACGAAGAAGACCTTTATGCCGTTCGTTACATCAATTCCGGAGCCAATGGATATTTAAGCAAATTAAGTACGGAGGACGAAATTAAAAATGCTATTCATCAGGTAATGAGTTCCGGAAGATTTTATAGTGAAAACATTAAGGAGAAAATTATGGACAACTATATTCTAAAAAAACCAATGAATGTTCTGGAACAATTATCACACAGGGAATTTGAAATTGCAAAATTAATGGTAGATGGCCATACCAATTACGAGATTAGTCAAACTTTAAGATTAATGAAATCAACGGTGGCTACCTACAGAAAACGAATTTTTGACAAATTAGAAATTGAGTCTATTCCTGACCTGATGCAGCTTTTTAATTTATATCACGATGAAGAAACTTAAAATAATTCAGTTATTTTCCATAATGCGGTTCTGGATTTTCCCGTCCTTATTTATAAAGAATGTTTCTTTTATAAGCCACCACAGAAAAGCGAAATCAGTCAATATTTGAGCTTGTAGAACAGTTCTACATTTGATATAGCGAAAGTTCTACATTTGATATGGCGAAAGTTCTACAAATTGTTTTATTCCAGATAGTTAACTTTGTAGCGTCGCTATTTTGAAAACAATATTATTAAATGAAATGAAGTATAAAACCAAAGTGAATTTAAAAGTTTGTATATGAAAAAAAGAATACTCAGCGTTGCATTGCTTGTAAGCGCATGGGGAGGTTATAGTCAGGTCGGAATAGGAACCTTGACTCCGGACAAATCCTCCCAGTTAGATGTTACTGCAAACAACAAAGGGATCTTAATCCCGCGTGTTAGTTTGACTTCAACTACGGATACCACGACTATTACCAATGGAAATGTTAACAGTTTGTTGGTGTTTAATACCGCTACACAAAATGATATCACTCCGGGGTATTATTATTGGTATATAGACAAGTGGAAACGTATGGTAAATGATGACGAAGTCGGAGGGAACGTTTATTACGACGGCGACACCTTTACCTAT
>DATGMY010000131.1:0-2025 GCA_035307005.1 Flavobacterium sp.
GGAGATATAGATAGTATGAAAATGTTTAAACATAAACTTGACAGTATCAATGGACTTATTTTTAAAAGTAATACCGATGCGGTGAACAATGTTACAAAAAAACTTCACAGCGAAAACAAATTGTTACAAGAATCTAATGATGCGATTTATTGGTCTATTAGCGGTATTGTTTTTATTTTGGGTGTGGTGTTTTTACGGAATTTAAAAATCAAGAAAAGAAAGGTAAAACAGTTTAATAAACCGGACGCCCCGTTAGAATCATTAATCGTCAGGGATGTCAGAGTAGAAGAACTGCATATTGCCAAAGAGACGGAGCAAAGACTTGTAGGTCTTATTAAAAATTTTGAAGAAAACAAAGAATATCTTAATGCTGATATTTCTCAAACAATGCTGGCAAATCAATTCAATACCAACACAAAATATATTACTCATGTGCTGAGAAAAATGTATGATAAGGATTTTAATGCATATATCAATGAATTGAAAATCAATTATGTTGTTGATTTGTTGAAAGAAAATCCGAAATTCAGACAGTACAAAATCAGCTACCTGGCTGAAGTAGCAGGTTATTCTTCTCACAGTAAGTTTGCTTCGGTGTTTAAGAAAATCAAAGGATGTTCTCCGTCTGAATTTATTGCCGGTTTAGAAGACTAAACAAAAATAAACCCCGGAAGTGTTGGGAAACACTTCCGGGGTTTTGAAAAATAATTACGTAAATCTGTTATTGTGCCTGTTTGTCAATTTCCTGTTGGATGATGTTCCAGTCGTAATAATGAAAAACTTTACCATTGTTCATCGCTACAAAAATACCTTTGGTAAACGGTGTACCGAAATTGAAATTTACGGCTGTAAAACAGTAGCCTGCAACTATAATTCAGATATATTTTCAAGCTTTATCCGTGATGATACTTTTATTATTGATACACCAGAGATTTATTCGGTAACTTCTTCATCAATAAACAAATCGTTTGTAGTATTCATCAATTCTAATTCCATAAGGATAATCATGGATTTCATATCACCTTTTTCAATACCTTCATTGTAGATATCCAGTGCTTTTTCATGATTTTCCAACGCATAATAATAAGAGCCCAACAAAGAATATCTTAATGCTGATATTTCTCAAACAATGCTGGCAAATCAACTCAATACCAACACAAAATATATTACTCATGTGCTGAGAAAAATGTATGATAAGGATTTTAATGCATATATCAATGAATTGAAAATCAATTATGTTGTTGATTTGTTGAAAGAAGATCCGAAATTCAGACAGTATAAAATCAGCTACCTGGCTGAAGTAGCAGGTTATTCTTCTCACAGTAAGTTTGCTTCGGTGTTTAAGAAAATCAAAGGATGTTCTCCGTCTGAATTTATTGCCGGTTTAGAAGACTAAACAAAAACAAACCCCGAAAGTGTTTCCCAACACTTCCGGGGTTTTGAAAAATAATTACGTAAATCTGTTATTGTGCCTGTTTGTCAATTTCCTGTTGGATGATGTTCCAGTCGTAATAATGAAAAACTTTACCATTGCTCATTGCTACAAAAATCCCGTTTGAAAAAGGTGTGCCAAAATTGAAATTTACGGCTGTAAAACAGTATCCTACAATTTTAATTCAGATATATTTTCAACCTTTATTCGTGATAATAACTTTTATTATTGATACACCGGAGATTTATTCGGTAACTTCTTCATCAATGAACAAATCGTCTGTAGTATTCATCAATTCTAATTCCATAAGGATAATCATGGATTTCATATCGCCTTTTTCAATACCTTCATTGTAGATCTCCAGTGCTTTTTCATGATTTTCCAACGCATAATAATAAGAGCCCAACAAAGAATAGCCACGGTAATCTCCGAGCGAAATCATTTTTTTTGCAATATTTTCTATTTCAGGATTTTCCTGAAAAGTATTTTCTTTTTTACTGCTAAACAAGGACGAAAAACCACCTGAATGCTCTAAATAAAGCATACTGAAATAAGCACCGCAGGCTACAGTTAAATTTTGCTTGCACAAACTT
>DATGMY010000132.1:0-2602 GCA_035307005.1 Flavobacterium sp.
AAAATCACCTGTTTTGTCTATAATATTCCGGATCGTGTCCAGACAATCTGCATCGTCTTTAGATTTATAATCCGTAACTCCCGAAATTTCGGTATGTGTGGTCGCTCCGCCTAAAGTTTCATTATCAATCGATTCGCCAATAGCCGCTTTCACCAAATAAGAACCCGCCAAAAAGATACTTCCTGTTTTATCCACAATCAGTGCCTCGTCGCTCATAATAGGTAAATAAGCACCACCGGCAACGCAGCTACCCATCACAGCAGCAATCTGCGTAATTCCCATAGACGACATAATGGCATTGTTGCGGAAAATACGTCCGAAGTTTTCTTTGTCGGGGAAGATTTCATCCTGCATAGGCAAATAAACTCCGGCAGAATCTACTAAATAAATAATTGGTAACCGGTTTTCAATGGCAATTTCCTGTGCGCGTAAATTCTTTTTTCCGGTAATCGGAAACCAGGCACCGGCTTTTACTGTAGCGTCGTTTGCTACAACAATCACTTGTTTTCCTTTTACATATCCTATCTTTACAACCACTCCGCCAGAAGGACACCCTCCGTGTTCGGCATACATTCCTTCACCAGCAAAGGCTCCTATTTCTATGGATTTTGAATTTTTGTCGAATAAATAATCGATGCGTTCGCGTGCGGTCATTTTTCCCTGACTGTGCAATTTAGCGATTCTTTTTTCGCCACCGCCCAATTTTACTTTTGCGAATTTCTGTCTTAAATCTGATAACAGAAGTTTATTGTGATCTTCGTTTTTATTGAAGTTTAAGTCCATAATTTTTAATAAATTTCAGTTGACTTTTTAAATCCTGCTAAATTACGAATAATACTTTTAATAGTGAAAATGATTTTTAAATCACCTTGCAGTATTTGAAAGGCATAAGTCGTTCTTTGGAAACGTATGGAAATCTTTTCTTTTAAATAAATCCAAACTTAACGTTAACTTAACATTAGAGCATTAATTTTGCAACGAAAAAATACACACACAATGACTTTAAATTCCATCTTTCAATTTCTGGTTCCCAAGGATAAAACCTTTTATCCTTTGTTTGAACAAGCTGCCAATAAAATTAAATTATTGTCAGAAACTCTGAACGACGCCGTAAAACTGCCTGCCAATGACAGAGATAAGTTATTAAAAGAAGTCGAGGTTCTGAAATCAGAGATTGAAGCTATCGTACAAACAACACGTCTTGAGTTAGAGCGAAATTTTATTACTCCTTTTGACCGTGAAGATATCAATAACCTGATGACTGCCGTTGATGAAGTTGCCGATCACCTGAGTGATGCAGCTTCCCGTATGCGTTTATATCAAATTGATAAGGTAACCAAACCATTACGGAAATTGACCGAAGCAAATGTGGAAGCTTGTAGTCAGGTGGCAAAAAGTATGTATGACTTGAAAGATATGAAAAATCTGAAAGCCATTGCTGAAGGGTGTAAAGTAATTTTACGCTTAGAACGCAAAGCAGATAAGGTTTTTGACCGTGCTGTCGCAGACATCTTTGAAAATGAAACCGATGCTATTGAAATCATCAAATACAAAGAGGTAATGGATGCCTTGGAAAGTGCGACTGACAGTTGCAGACGCGTAGCAAATGTTCTGGAAACAATTACAGTTAAATATTCATAACCTTTTAAACCACCATAATGGAATTATTTGACTTGTTTAATAATCTGGACGTGAGCGGTGTGTGGTTACTTATTGTGATCATTGTGCTGGCATTGGGTTTTGATTATATCAACGGATTTCACGATGCTGCAAACGCTATTGCAACCATTGTTACCACGAGGGTTTTAACACCTTTTCAGGCAGTGCTTTGGGCGGCAGCTTTTAACTTTGCTGCGTATTTTATTTCGTTATATATTATCGGAGAATTTAAGATTGGTAACACGATAGCCAAATCAGTAAACGAGAATTTTATTACCTTAGAAGTAATTTTTGCCGGATTGATAGCAGCTATTTTATGGAATCTGGCTACGTGGAAATTAGGTATTCCTTCATCATCTTCCCACACTTTGATTGGTGGTTTCATCGGAGCGGCTCTTGCTTTTGCCGGTGGTTTTAGTCCCGGCGGAGTAGATGTTATTGAGTATGCCAAAGTATTGCCGATTATAGCATTTATTTTTCTTGCACCTTTGTTGGGAATGATTGCGGCATATTTCATTACCGTTTTTATTATGTGGGTTTGCAGAAAGTCAAATCCGCATAAGGCAGAACAATGGTTCAAGAAATTACAGTTGGTTTCTTCGGCATTGTTTAGTCTGGGACACGGAGGAAACGATGCACAAAAGGTAATGGGTATCATTGGTGCGGCAGTCATCAGCTTTCATATGGGATTGCCCGATGGTTTTGAAAATCCGTATGCGGACATAGAAACTGCCGGACGTTTCAGTTATTTTGTAAGTCATTGGGGCTGGGTTCCGTTGGCATCGTTCTTTTTTATTGCCTTAGGAACAATGAGCGGCGGTTGGAGAATCGTAAAAACAATGGGAACCAAGATTACCAAAGTAACTCCGTTGGAAGGCGTTGCTGCAGAAACTGCCGGAGCTGTTTCATTATACGTTTCTGAATATTTTGGAATTCCTGTTTC